>DATAIA010000750.1:0-19290 GCA_036262895.1 Xanthobacteraceae bacterium | reverse complement strand
ATTCTTTGGCGCAAGAAGCCACGAAGGTCATTACGAGCGCCGGGGGGAGGGTGGTCGGTGAAGTGCGACATCCTCTCAATACGCCGGATCTCTCGTCGTTTTTACTGCAAGCCAAAGCATCAAAAGCAAAGATCATCGGTTTGGCGAACACCCCACCAGACAATGTTAATGCCATTAAACTGGGCGACGAGTTCGGCATCTTCAAAGGCGGCCAGCAAATGGCAGGGCTCCTGGTGTTGATCACCGACGTGAATGCGCTGGGATTACAGGCAGCGCAGGGATTGCTACTGACAACTGCGTTTTATTGGGACCTGGATGAACAGACGCGCGCCTGGTCAAAACGCTTTTTCGATAAGCTTAAGAAGATGCCGACGATGTGGCAGGCCGGTGTTTATTCGTCAGTCATCCAATACCTCAAGGCAATTGAGGCGACCAAAACCGATGAGCCGCTGAAAGTAATCGCGCAAATGCGGTCGGGACCCATCGAGGATATGTTCGCGAGACATGGAAAACTGCGCGAGGACAATCTAATGGTACATGACATCTATCTGGGCCAGGTGAAAAAGCCGGAAGATTCGAAATACCCTTGGGATTACTATCAGATCCTCACCACCATAGCCGGTGATAACGCGTTTCCGCCGCCCGATCCTGCGTGCTCCCTGGTGAAGCAGTAACACGCATAACGGAACAAAATAGCGCCGACTTATGGCTCATAACTAATTACCTCGCAGACATCGGCGAATAGTTTTTTCAAACAGTTTTCAGCTTTGACTTTGCGCAATTCGGAAACAATTTCGAATGCCAGAAATTTTTATACTGAGATGAATCGTTTGATCGTCTTTCCATGCGGTTCGCTAGATCAATGAGAATAGGAGAATTGTCATGGCTGAACCTGGATCAAAGCTAACCCCAAAGTCCGAAAAGCCGACCGAAACCGGAACGACCCCTCAAATATGGCATCCATTCGAGAACTTGCGGCAGGAAGTCGATCGCCTGTTCTCTGATTTCGGTCAAAGTTTTTGGCAGGCTCCGTTCCGCAGATCCATGTTTGCATTGGATCCGTTTCGGCGGGCCAATGTGCCTTGGAGCTCGGCTCCTGCCGTTGATGTGACCGAAAACGAAAAGGAGTACGAGATTACGGCCGAGCTGCCTGGGATGGATGAAAAAGATATCGAAGTAACGGTTACGAACCATAGCCTGGTCATCAGGGGTGAAAAGCAGGAAGACAAGGAAGAGAGGAAAAAAGACTATTATCTCCATGAACGCCACTTCGGTTCTTTCGAGCGCCGCTTTGAACTTCCCGAGGAAATCGATGGCGACAAGATCGAGGCGACATTCAAAAACGGCGTGCTTGAAGTGAAGCTGCCGAAGACCGCAGACGCCCGAAAGGCAGAGAAGAAAATTACTGTGAAGGCTCAGTAATCGGCGTTTTCAGGAGCATAGGGCTACGCCCTTGGGCGAGACCCTATGCTCGGCTTTTTCGCGCAGGCCAGATACAAATCAGCTTATGCAGTGCGCCCGGACGCTTTATCTTTGCCGGCTTGCGGAGCACCTGCCGCACGGGCAGCGAAAAAGGTAATGACCCCCGCTAGCAACGCACAGGCAGCGAGGAAATAAAGTCCGGCCTCGAAGCTCTGGGTTTTGTCTTTGATCCAGCCCACAACAAACGGGCCGAAGAAGCCGCCGAGATTGCCGGTTGCGTTGATAAAAGCAATCGATGCGGCAGCCGCCGATCCTGTAAGAAAGATTGACGGCATCGGCCAGAACGCGGTGCGCGATCCATAGATACCGATTGTGGCCATCGACATGCCGGCCAACGCCCAATATGAGCTGCCGGACCACCCCGCAATGGCGAGGCCTGCCGCCGCAAGTGTCACCGCGGCAATGAGGTGCCATCGCCGCTCGTTCATGCGGTCTGATGACCAGCCCCAAACAGCCAGGCCGATGATGCCGACAACATAGGGCAGCGATGACACAAAGCTCGCCATCAGATTCGACATGCCCATGCCTTTGACGATTTGCGGCATGAAGAACACGATGCCGTAATTCGGTGTCACGCTCCCGAGATAAATCAATGCAAGGGCAATCACCCGAGGGTCCCGCAACGATTGCCAAAGACCGAGATGGCCCGCACTCTCGATTGCACGGCGCTCATTGCCAAGCTCTGACTCCAGCCAATTGCGTTCATCCGCGTTCAGCCAGTGCGCCAGGGCAGGCCGGTCGGTCATGACCTTCAGCACCACGAATGCAAGCAGCACAGCGGGCAGCGCCTCGATGATGAACACCCATTGCCAGCCCCGAAGTCCCAGAATGCCGTCCATTTCAAGCAAGAGGCCGGAACCACTTGTTGCAATAACGTTTGCAATCGGCTGCGCGATGAAGAGCGTGGAAATGACACGCCCGCGATAGGACGCCGGGAACCAGTAGGTGAAATACAAAATCATTCCCGGAAAGAATCCGGCCTCGGCCGCGCCAAGCAGAAAGCGAATAATGATAAAGCTTGTCGGGCCGGTCACGAATGCGGTCAGACCGGAGATAATGCCCCACGTGATCATGATGCGCGCAATCCAGATCCGCGCACCCACTTTTTCCAGGATCAGGTTGCTTGGAATTTCGAAAAGGAAATAGCTGAAAAAGAAGATGCCGGCACCCAGACCGTACCAATAGGCAGTCAGGCCAAGATCCTTGCCCATTGTCAATTGGGCAACCGAGATATTCGAGCGGTCGACGTAGGCGACGCAATAAATCACGGCAATCAATGGCAACAGCCGCCAGGATACTTTCGTAACGGTTCGTTGCGCGATGGCCTGTTCGGTTTCCCCGCTCATCCCCCAGTCCTCCCAACGTGTTTTGCGATTTTTTGACTATGGCTTTAACAAAGATTGGCCGATCACCAATGAGACCGCAAGGGGAAAGCACCCCCAGTTCATGAGCAATGTCCAACCTGTAGGTAGCATCAGCTTCGATGTGACGAGCCCCGTTTTGATTGTCGGCGCCGGCGCGGCAGGGCTTTGCGCGGCACTGGCGGCATCGGAGATGGGGGCGGAAGTAGTTGTCATCGAACGCGACCCCCGCCCGGCCGGATCAACGGCGCTGTCGGCCGGACTGATCCCGGCCGCCGGCACACGGTTTCAGCGCGCCAGAAAAGTTGAAGATAGCCCCGCACTGTTTGCCGCCGATATCAAGCGCAAGAGCGCGGATGAGGCTGACGATGAACTTGTACAGGCTGTCACGGAGCATGCCGGCGCACTCGTCGAGTGGCTCGCTGACGCTTACAAATTTCCCTTCGAATTGATCGACGATTTCAATTATCCCGGCCATTCCGCGCTGCGAATGCATGGACTGCCGAGCCGTACCGGCGGTGAGCTGATGGATCGGCTGCGCGTTGCCGTCGAAAAACGCGACATCCCGATCCTCTGCAATGCGACCGCGACGACATTGTTCTCTGAGAATGATCGTATTCACGGCGTGGAAGCGGAGCGAACCGACGGCTCACGCGAGCGTATCGGCTGCAATGCGCTCATCCTTGCCTGTAGCGGTTATGGTGGCAATCCCGATTTTATTCGTCAGTACATCCCGGAAATGGCCGATGCACTTTATTTTGGGCACCAGGGCAATCGTGGTGACGCTCTGGCGTGGGGCAGGGCGCTGGGCGCCGACCTCAGGGATTGCGGGGCCTATCAAGGTCATGGATCGGTCGCCACGCCGCAAAACATTCTGATCACCTGGGCCGTGATGACGGAGGGCGGTTTTCAGATCAACGCTGCCGGCCGCCGCTTCAGTAACGAAATGCAGGGTTATTCCGAGCAAGCTGCCGTCGTGTTGCAGCAACCCGGTGGAATAGCATTCGATATTTTCGACGAGCGGATCGCGGCAATCGCCCGTCAGTTTCAGGACTTCAAAGATGCCGAGGCTGCTGGCGCGGTCAAATCCGCGGGCACAATCGAAGCTTTGGGGGATATGATCAACATTCCCCTCGACGTGCTTGCAACGACATTGCGCGAAGTCGAACAGCGTAAAGCCGACGCCGCAAGCGACGAATACGGCCGTGCATTTCTGTCCAAGCAGCAGCTTTCGCCGCCGTATTATGCAGTCAGGGTAACAGGCGCGCTGTTTCACACCCAAGGCGGCTTGATGATTGATAGGACCGGGCGTGTGCGCAAAGCCGATCGCTCGCAGCTACCCAATTTGTTTGCCGCAGGCGGCGCTGCCGTTGGCGTCTCCGGTAGCAAAGCCGCGGGCTATCTATCGGGAAACGGGCTTCTCACCGCAACGGTGTTTGGCCGGTTGGTGGGGAAAGCGGCGGCTGGACTCTATAAATAAGGAGCAGACTAGAGCGTGACGACTTAGGTAAATCGGTTCTCGTCATCCCCGTCTTGCCAAGGATAGCAGGTAGTTATTCCTCATGGTGAGGGCCCGCTGCAAGCGGGCGTCTCGAACCATGAGGCCCGTTCAATAAACACGGACGACTTACGGCCTCATCCTTCGAGACGCCTCGCTATGCGAGGCTCCTCAGGATGAGGAGAGATACCTCGGGATGACAGAAAAAAAACGAACGAACCTAAACTCATCATGTTCTAGCGCCCCAGCAATCGCCGGGTGTCAGCAAGCGCTTGCCTGCAGGCTTTTGATCGCCCGGCACGGTCGGCCTCACGCGCGCGATCAAGTGCGGCGAGCGCCTGATCGAGTTTTGCTGCGTCGCCTTGCTTGCCCTCTGCTCCGGCCAGCGATTCAGGAGTTGGTTGCCGGTGCATTTTTGCGGCATCGCTTTCCAGAGCAAATTGCTGGGTTGAAGCATTTGCCTCGATCCCGGCGTCAATCTGCGCCTGCATGCGCGTAATGTCACGCGTGCATGGGCCGGCATCACAGGCGCTTGTTGCAATGGCCCAAGTGGCGGTTGTCAGCACGAACAATATCAGAATCTTCATCTTGCTTTCCCCGCCAGACATCGCGCGCCGCCGTATTCGGGGCACTCACTTGCAGAGGTTATCGGCGGTGATTTTCAGTCGCTAACTGTCAAAATTGACAGGGTTGGTCATCAACAACAAAGCGAGGCCTTTAAGGCCCCGCCATACCAAATTGAATTTTGAACGTGATGCCGGCTGGCTAGTGCGTTTTTTTGCCGAGCGCTCCATCAAGGCTCCATGCGCCTGCACCGGAAAAGGCAAAGAACAGGAACACGAAGCAATAGAGCGCCGCCAGTTCACCCCGATTCAGTATGGGAAAGAAAGCCTGCAGGCCGTGGGAGTGGAAATAGGCGATTGCCATTTCTCCCGACATGATGAACGCCGCATAGCGTGTGAATAGGCCGGCCAACAAAAGGCCGCTGCCGACAATTTCTATTACCCCCGCAAACCAGATCAATGTGAAGGGCTGCAGGTTGTCGAACATCGCGACATGCGGCCAGCCAAAAAGTTTGGCAAAACCGTGCTGCATGAACAGCAACGCCGTCATGATCCGCAACACTGCGAGCATCCGCTCGGTCCATATTTGATCTGTCGTTATCATAGCTGTCTGTCTCCATCAGAGATGCGGTATCGCATGCGAGCGCGAATCACCTCGCTTAGGACGTATTTTCGCGCTTTGAACAGATCAGGGGAAGGCATATTGCCGGATACCCTCTTACGGAAACGCGAATTGCGACTGCCGACAGCCTTCACGTCCCTTGTTTTAGTAAGCCACAGGAACCTCAATTTCAGCCCGCAATTGGTGGATCAATTCTGAGGTGATGTTTTCGCGGAGTAGTGTGCCGTGCCATCTCTCCTTCGTGTGCTTTGTATCGCCTGGATAGCGCTTTCTATCGTTGCGTCCACGGCCATTAATGCAATTGCGCAACTGCGTGGGCACGGCGGCCCCGTGCGGGCACTTGCGGTGTCGCAGGATGGCGATACGGTGCTGTCCGGCAGCTTCGATCAATCAGGTATTATCTGGTCGCTCGCGCGCGGCGCCGCAAAGCGGGTCCTACGGTTTCATGAGGGAGCAGTCAACGCTGTTGCCATTTTGCCCGACGGTCACCTGGTAACGGCGGGAGAGGACGGGCGTATTGCGATCTGGCGCACTGATGTGGAACGTCCCGAGCGGATCCTTGAAGGACACAGTGCGCCGATTGTTGCGCTTGCGCTATCCCCTGATGGAACGATGTTGGCGTCGGCATCATGGGATCGTACCATTCGCCTCTGGCCTGTTGCCGGCGATGCACCGACGCGCGTGCTGGAAGGCCATCAGCAAAATGTAAACGCGGTCGCATTCGCGCCGGATGGCTTGACGATTGTGAGTGCGGGCTATGATGCCACCGTGAGAATTTGGCCGCTGAACGATATGGGTGCGCCGATCGTAACCACGCTCCCATCTCCTCTCAACGCGCTCGCGATTGCTCGAAACGGCGAGATCATCGCCGCAGGCGTGGACGGAAAATTATATTTTTTCTCTGCTGCCGGTGCGCTGCGCGACACGATTGAAATCAGTTCTTCGTCTGTCATCGCCTTGGCCGTCTCAGGTGATGGAAGGCTTGCCGCGGCCTCCGGCATTCGCGGAGCGGTAGCGGTCATCGACCGTCAGAGCCGCAAGCGGGTTCAGACATTAGTGGGTCCAGGGCTTCCGGTTTGGTCACTTGCATTTCTGCCAGACCATCAAACGCTTTTGACCGGGGGCACCGATCGGATCATCCGGCGATGGGATGCACCGAGCGGAGAGCTGTTCGGTTCAGGCGTGGCGATTGCATCGCATGATCCGCTCGCAGCCTATGCGGGCGACCACGGAGCCGAAGTCTTCCGCGCCTGCGTTGCGTGTCATACGTTGGCGCACGATGAAGGGAATCGGGCAGGACCGAGCCTGCATGGTGTTTTTGGCCGGCAGATCGCAACGCTGCCCGGATACAATTATTCAGAACCTCTGCGCCACATGAATATTGTCTGGAGCCGGGAAACGATCGCGAAGCTGTTTGAGATCGGCCCAAATACCTATACGCCGGGAACCAAAATGCCGGAGCAGCGGATCGGCTCGCCGCAGGATCGCGATGCGCTTGTTCAATTCCTCGAGCGGGCAACGAAATGAGCTTACGATGATTTTGTCTCGGCCCCGCGCTCGCGCAGATAATCGTCGGTAGTCCGGGGACGAGGGCGTTCCGGGGCGGCATGGGGATCGAAGCCCTCATTTGTGACCGCTGCAATCCGGCAATCTTCGCACATCTTGAGAACCTCAATCCGGTTCGTAGCGCCGCTGAACATCCAATGTCCTTCAAGCTTTGCCGTCACGCGCTCGATTGTGCTTTTAACGCCGAACGGTTTGCCGCATTCGATGCATTGGAACGGCTCTTCTTGTTTGAGCACGCGAGCCGGCGCTGTGACCGCACGAAAATCGAGTTGCGGGCGAAGCGTAATCACTTTTTCCGGGCATGTTGCCTTGCAGAGTCCGCATTGTACGCAAGCATCTTCGGTAAAGCGCAGCATCGGCTGTTCAGGATTATCGAGCAGTGCGCCGGTTGGGCAGGCCGAAACGCACGCGAGACAAAGCGTGCAGCCATTCGCATCAATCTCGACTGCACCGAATGGCGCCCCCGGCGGCAATGGCACAATTTCGACGGGGGTGGCCGAGGCCCGATGAAGCTCGCGTAATGAAAGGCGCAACACGTTGCGCTTGTCGCCGATGGGCTGGAAGCTTGCTGGGTGGGGAACCGGATCGGCAAAACTGACGGCTCGCAACGCATTGCCAAGCGCAAATGGATCATCCGTTTCGATTGTGGCAACTCGCTCCGTCAAACCAAGCGTTGTGAGAATGGTATCCGCAAAGCCAATCGTGCGCCGCAGCCCCGTCACGTCATGGCGCGGCCGTTCGTGTAGCAGCAACCGCACTGACGAAACGCCATATGCGAACGCTGCCGCGATCACTTCAAGCCCGATCTGGCTGACTTCGTTCACAGCAAGCGGGAGTACGTGCGCGGGCAATCCGTCGCCATGGCGGGCGAGCGCGTCAATCAGTGCCGCGCCGTGCTCCTCGTCATGGATAAGCAGCAGCGGATGTTCGCCACCGGTTTGCCCATACGCAGCCAACATTGTCCGCAGTCGACGCATCAGCGCATCGACCGGCGGAAGCGCGTATGAAGCCGCACCTGTAGGGCACGCAGCGGCGCAACTGCCGCATCCCGCGCAAATGTTGGGATTGATTGCGACATGATCGCCTGCGGGGGCGATGGCCCCGGTGGGGCAGAGATCGAGACAGCGCGTGCAGCCGACGATCCGCGAACGGGAATGCGCGCACAGATGTTCAGTGAAGGTGATATAACGTGGTTTGTCGAATGTGCCGATGAGTTGGCTGGCGCGTAACGTCATGCGCATGACGGCGGCGGGGTCGCCGGGATCGGCGCGCAGGTATCCATCCCGGAGGTCCGCGGCCGGGAACAGCGGTGCGCCACCCGACAGATCCAGCACGATATCGCAGCGCGAAATTGCGCCATTGCGCGATGCGCCGAACACCAGGGATCCACGGGATGAGGGATTGGGCGCGGCATAATCGTCAACGACGATCTCAAAAGCGCCGAGATAGCCCTTCGCTGTGCGAATAGTGCCCTTGACGATGGGAAATTCCGTGACGCGCTGGGGAGCAATCTCGCCCGGCTTGCTGAGCAGCACGGTAACGTCGAGCCGGTCTTTGAGGAGTTGAGCAGCTTCAATGGCGCGTTCGTCGCGTCCATAAATGAGGACCACGCCCTCGCTTTCCAGGCTGGCGAACGGCGTTGGTGGCATTGGTTCGCCGGCAGCCGCCAGCATCGCCGCAATTTTCGGCCCGGCACTTGCGGCATCTGTCGACCATCCCGCGGTTTCGCGGATGTTGGTGAATGTCATTTCGCCCGCACCGGAAATGCCTTCGGCAATTTCGCAAAACAGCGGCGCTTCCTGGGTGCAGGCGACGGTGAGTGCTTCACCGGTGGCGGCGGCGGCGCGAAAACGATCAAGCTGCGCCCGGCAAAGCTGGTGTGCGGTTTCGACGTTTGTGCCGCGACAGGCCCGCCGCACACCATCCGCATCGAGCGGAATAGTGTCGTCACATGAACACACCAGAATAGTCCGAGAGGGGTGCGCCATCAGTCCCTTCCGGCAACTTGTTCGGCTGTTCAAACATTGGACAGCGCAAGTTACATCTTTACACTACCCTAAATAAGGATTGCATCTCGATCGAGAAGACCCAGTTCTATCTGGAAAACGTATGTCGCAGGATAAGCTGCCATGCGCACGCCGTTTGCGGCTTCGCTTGAACTGCCGCCACCCTTTCGGCTTGTCACGTTGCGGGAGTTGGGAGACGCCTTCGCCCACGCAATGGCTATCGCGGCAAACGAAGGGGCGGGGACGCTGGTGTGGGTCGGCCGCTTTGATCTCGTGGAATTCGCCGTCGTCCTTGAGCCGGACGAACCGTTGCGTCTGGCGCGCCGGAGCATATACGCGGGGCTTAATGCCCTTGCGGACGCGCTCGTAGCTCACGCACCCCCGGAAAAGTCGATCAGCATCGATTGGCCGGATGCGATCAGGGTGGATGGCGGACTGGTCGGGGGTGCTCGGCTCGGCTGGCCCGCCGGTGCACGTGAAAACGACCTGCCTTCATGGCTGGTGTTTGGGGCGACCATTCGCACAGTGTCCATGACGGATCACGAAGCGGGACTACGTCCGCTGGGAGCTGCGCTTGAAGACGAGGGCTTTGATGATCTTGGATCGGGTCGCCTGGTGGAAAGCTTTGCCCGTCATTTGATGCTGACGCTCGATTGCTGGCAAGAAAGTGGGTTCGACAGTATTGCGAAGGCAGTCGCTTCTCGTCTTTCGCTGGAGCCAGGCACCGAACAAAAAATCGATGCTGCGGGTGATTTGCTGGTGCGGCGTGCCGACAGGGCGGAAGTCAAAAAGCACAAATTGACGCCTGCCTTGGCGATGCCTTCCTGGCTTGATCCGCAAACCGGAGGGCCTCGGATATGAGGCTGTTGCGGGCCATTCGGCTGACGACGGTGAACAGGATGCCTATGAGCGCATTAATCTCTTCGCATTGCACGGCGGAGGCCGTCCATGAGGGATTTCTGGCTATCGTGCGGCCACCATCTGCTTGATCGTGATGATGGCGGGGGGCTTGTTGTTACGGACGAGTTTCTCAAAGCCTATTTTGCGCGGCTAGAGCTTGCGCCGCCAGCAGGTGCTTGCGGCATGGAACGTGCAATCCATGAAAGCCTGCTCACGCATCCGCGCCGAAGTGTCGATCCCAGTGAAATTGCCGGAATTGTAGATCCGGATGCGCGCGAGAACTGGAGCGTTGTTATCGCGTTTCGCGATTGTTTGTTGCGTTTTCCCACGATCGAAGCCGCTTATCTCTCTATGGTGCGCGCTGGAGTGACCGGAATACCCTCTCTGTTTATCAATCAGATGGTCCATGTCATTTTGCGTAATGCGCTCGATAAATCTGACGATGCCTTCGTTGTTCGGGCCGCCGAGGTGTTCTTTCGGCCACAGCGACTGACGATCCATAATGGCTCGCTGATTGCTGCCGATGAAGAACTGATCGCGAGTTCCACCGGCTCTTCCATTTCGCCGTTGATCTCGATGATGGGGTTGGCCTCATCCGCCGAAATCGATGTGCTCGTCGAGCAAAATGCGGCGAACTACTGGCAGCGCAGCGATCTCTTCGACATGGGGCTTGATCTGACCGCCGGACGATACGGTGTTGCGGCACTGGGCAAGGCAATCGAAATGTTTCTGCGTCATCTGCTTGCGGTTGAGACGAATATAGAGCCGCTCGTTGACGTTCGAAATGCGCCACTCTCCTGGTATGTCGGCCTTGATGCCGACGGCACCAGGATCGGCGACATGTTGTGGGAGAGGGGAACGATTGATCAGACGATAGCCTCCCGCATCGTTGCGCTCTATCAGCTCACATTCCCCAGCGAGGATATTATCGTTTCAAATATGGGGGCCGAGCCCATTTATCTGATCCTGGCCATGACCCCGGAACTGACGGTGCGAATGAAGCCGCAAAATCTCATCGTCGGGTTGCCGCTGCGGCGAATGGAGCCGGCCAATTGATAGCAGCTCAACCGCTTGCACGATTGCCGGTCGGGGTGATTGTCGAATGCCGCAAGGCGGTCAGTCGGTGGATCGACCACATTTGGTTGCCGGTCGCGGTGCTTGAAGGGGTGCCGGACACGCCGCCCTGGTCCGCGTTGAGGAGCGAGGCGGACAGCACGACTTATTATGCCGGACCGTGTGACATCGAGCTGTTTCCAACGGAAACAAGCAAATATCGGAATAATCTCGGCTCTCACATGCCCGCACTTTGGGTGGTAATGCGCCAAAGTAGCGGCGAGCCGCCTTTCGAAATTGTTCTGGTCACCGCCAACCCCGATGAGGGTGAAGCGTTGACTCAATCAGGATCCGACATTGTGGAGCCGGTTCCCATGCCGGTTATGGTCCGAGAGGTTATTGCCGCCTTCGTTGCGGAGCATCCTGTTGAAGAAACGTTCTTCAAGCGCCAACGCGACCGTGCCGACCCCGAAGCGTTTGGGCGGCGGGAACGCCGAAGCAAGGAGGTGAGGGATGAGTGAGAACGAGGCATTTCTCACACGCTGGTCACGGCGCAAGCGCGAGGCGATCAAATCCGCGGACGTGCCTGACCCTGTGAGCCAAATCGAGGCAATGGACCCAAAACCGGATTGGGAAAAAAATTCGAAGGCGCCACAGTCGATCGATGCGACGCCGGTTGAGCTTTCTTCGTTGCCTTCGATTGAAACGATTGACGCAAAAAGTAACGTCGGTGCGTTTCTTTCTCGTGGAATTCCTCAGGACCTTACCACTGCGGCGCTTCGTCGCGCCTGGATTGCCGATCCATCCATTCGTGATTTCGTCGGACCTTCTGAGAACGCGTGGGATTTCAATGCTCCTGACCTGCCGGGCTTTGGTTCGCTGACATCGGATGATATCGCTCAGGTTGCCCTGGAGTGGGTAAAACAGGATGCGCCAATCGAACAGAGTTCGAAAAACGCGCATTCGAACACCTATGCCGGCGCGCTCCGTGACGATAGTTCGAATGTGACCGCCGACTTCAACCAAACAAACGATGATGCGTTTGCAAAACATGATGCAGAGCAAAAAGAAGAACCGCATGCCGTCTTACCGCGGCATGGCCGCGCGCTGCCAAGGTAATCAAGCAGATATAGCCCCGGGCTATTGACCCCCGCATAATTCGGCGCACAATCGAGTTAGTATAACTTTTGATCTGCACAGCACAGTTACGGCGATGCGAGATCAGGGGTTTAACGAAGCGATCCGCGCAGTCGGAGGTGTCGGTGAACTTGCTCACCGCCTGGGCATCTCGCCGCGATCTGTTTCGAATTGGGAAAAGGTTCCTGCCGAGCGTGTCATTGCTGTTGAAGCCGTGAGCGGCATCGGTCGTGCTGTCCTGCGTCCCGATCTTTACCAGAGAGAGTTGGCCAGAGACATGGATGAGGTTGATGCGGCGCGCGCCCGTGAATATGCGCTGCTCGCCACCTTGCTTGCACGTGCGCCAAGCGAAGAATTGCTTGCACGCATTGCCAGTCAACGAGGCGACGCGAGTACGTTGGGGCGTGCTCATGCGGCGCTTACCAATGCCGCGGCTCGAATGACGAGCGAGCGGATCAGCCGGGAATTTTTCAATTTGTTCATTGGTCTTGGGCGGGGCGAGTTGATGCCCTATGGCTCCTATTATCTCACCGGATTTCTTTATGAGCGGCCGCTCGCGCGCTTGCGGGCGGATCTCAATGCTATTGCGATTGGCAGGGTTGAGGCCAACTGGGAACCAGAAGACCACATAGCGCTTCTCTGTGAGGTCATGGCGGGGCTTGTCGGAGGCAGGTTCGAGGCGCAAGCCGGAGCCGATCAACGTGTTTTCGAAAAGCATATCGCACCTTGGGCGCGACGTTTCTTCACGGATCTCGAACGAGCCGAAGCGGCCGAGTTTTATCGCCACGTCGGCACAGTTGGCCGGGTGTTTATTGAAATCGAGATGGAGGCGTTCTCGCTACCCTCTTGAGGAGACATCCGCACCGAAGATGTTACAGAGGGAACGGCTATGAAACAGAAAAGCCAAACGGCGCTCGGACGTCGTGATGTTCTCCGCGTGTTTGCCACCGGCGCAACTGCTGCCGCGGCAAGTGCAACACCGCTTGCATCAGCCGCCGTTGCCGATAGCGAAAGCAACGATGAGAAGCGCAAGCCGCGCTACAAAGAATCCGAACACATCAAAAAGTTTTACCGCGTCAACCGATATCCGGGTTGAGGAGGTCGCTGTGCTAGTTAAACGAACCGAACGCGAGGGACGCCGCGGCGCCTTGGCCGTCGCGCTCGCGGGCCAATCTGCCGGCGGTCTTGATCGTCGTACTTTTCTACAGCGCTCGGGTCTTGTGGCCGGCGGTCTTACCGCAATCGGCGCCTTGCCGCTTACCGGTATGCGAACAGCAAACGCCGGCCCGCCGCCGAAAGCCGGTATGCCGGTGGAGATCCGAAAGAATATCTGCACCCATTGTTCGGTCGGCTGCACCGTTACAGCCGAAGTGCAGAACGGTGTTTGGATCGGTCAGGAGCCGACGTGGGACAGCCCGATTAATCGCGGCTCGCATTGCGTCAAGGGTGCGTCGGTGCGTGAACTTGTTCATGGCGAGCGCCGCCTCAAATATCCGATGAAGCTCGTCAACGGTCAGTGGACGCGTGTGTCCTGGGACCAGGCGATCGACGAAATCGGCAACAAGCTGATGGCGATTCGGGAAAAATCGGGTCCGGATGCCGTCTATTGGTTGGGCTCGGCGAAATTCTCCAACGAGGGCTCTTACCTCAATCGCAAGTTCGCCGCGTTCTGGGGAACCAACAATTCCGATCATCAAGCGCGCATTTGCCATTCAACCACCGTTGCCGGGGTCGCCAATACCTGGGGCTATGGCGCGATGACCAACAGCTACAACGATATCAGAAACACCAAAACCTTGGTCATCATGGGTGGCAATCCTGCGGAAGCCCACCCGGTTTCGCTGCAGCATCTGCTTGAGGGCAAGGAACTCAACCGCGCTAATTTCGTCGTGATCGATCCGCGGTTCACGCGCACCGCCGCGCACGCAACCGAGTACGTGCGGGTGCGGGGCGGAACGCATATCGCGACGATCTACGGCATGCTCTGGCACATCTTCCAGAACGGGTGGGAAGACAAGGAATTCATCCAGCAGCGCGTCCATGGAATGGATGAAATCCGCAAGGAAGCGGAAAAGTGGACTCCGGAGGAAACCGAGCGTGTTACGGGCGTGCCGCCGGCACAGCTCCGTCGTGTCGCCGAAATGATTGCGAAGGAAAAGCCCGCGACGCTGGTCTGGGCCATGGGGCAGACACAGTTTCACGTCGGCACCGCAAATGTCCGCGCAAGCTGCATCCTATTGCTGGCAACCGGAAATGTTGGCGGGTTCGGCAACGGCGCGAACATTTTCCGCGGTCACTGCAACGTGCAGGGCGCGACCGATCTTGGCCTCGATATCGTGACGCTGCCGCTTTATTACGGCCTCACTGAAGGCGCGTGGAAACATTGGTGCCGCGTCTGGGAGGTGGATTACGGTTGGATGCAGTCGCGCTTTGACTCCAAACAAGTGATGGAAGCACCCGGTATTCCTTCAACCCGTTGGTTCGATGCGACCCTGTTGCCGAAAGACCAGATCACGCAAAAAGACACTGTGAAGGCAATGATGGTGTTTGGCCACGGCGGCAACACCATCACGCGAATGCCTCAGGCGGCAAAAGGCCTCGAAGCGCTCGATTTACTGGTAGTTGTCGATACGGTGCCGACGACTTGGGCCGTGCTCTCCGAGCGTAAGAACGATACGTATTTGTTGCCGTGCGGCACCCAGTTTGAATCGTCAGGCTCTCGCACGGCCTCGAACCGGTCGCTGCAATGGTACGATCGGGTGGTGAATCCGATCTTTGAGGCGAAGGACGATTACGAGGTCATGTACCTCCTTGCCAAGAAGCTCGGGCTCGCCGACCAGATGTTCAAGAACATCAAAGTCGAAAACAATCAGCCGCTCGCCGAAGATATTCTCCGCGAAATCAATCGCGGCGGTTGGAGCACCGGTTATTGCGGGCAATCGCCCGAGCGGCTCAAGCTGCATCGCGACAATCAGAAGGATTTCGATCTCATCACGCTTCGCGCCAGCAATGGCCCATGCAAGGGCGATTATTACGGCCTGCCGTGGCCGTGCTGGGGCACGCCGGAATTCAAACACCCGGGCACCCACACTCTTTACAATACGAACCTTGCGGTGAAGGACGGCGGCGGCACCTTCCGCGCTCGTTTTGGCGTGGAGTACAAGGGCGCCAATATGCTCGCCGAAGGGTCTTACTCGAAAGACTCCGAGATCAAGGACGGCTATCCCGAATTCACCATGGCGGTGCTCAAGAAACTCGGATGGGATGCCGATCTTACGCCCGACGAGCTTGCCGTTATCGCGCGCGTCGGCGGCAACAATATCGATACCGTGTCGTGGTCGACCGACTTGTCCGGCGGCATCCAGCGGGTGGTGATCCAGCATGGATGCTCGCCGTACGGCAACGGTAAGGCTCGCGCTGTCGCGTGGAACCTGCCGGATGCAGTGCCGGTCCACCGCGAGCCGATCTACACGCCGCGTCCCGATCTCGTCGCCAAATATCCGACCTTGCCCGATGCGCGGCAGTTCCGTGTGCCCAACATCGGATTCACCGTTCAGAAATCGGCGGTGGACCGGGGTGTTGCCAAGGAATTCCCACTCATCATGAGTTCGGGGCGTTTGGTGGAATACGAAGGCGGCGGCGAGGAGACGCGCGCGAACCGCTGGCTCGCCGAACTGCAGCAGGACATGTTTGTTGAAATCAATCCGCGGGATGCCGCCGAGCGCGGCATTACGGACGGCGCCTGGGTCTGGGTCACGGGGCCTGAAAACAATGCCAAGGCCAAAGTAAAAGCGCTGGTCACCGAGCGCGTCGGCAAGGGTGTTGCCTGGATGCCGTTCCATTTCGCGGGCTGGTTCCAGGGCGTGGATCAGCGCTCGAAATATCCAAACGGTGCGGACCCGATCGTGCTGGGCGAGAGCGCCAACACGGTCACCACATATGGCTTCGATCCGGTCACCGGCATGCAAGAACCAAAAGCAACCCTCTGTCAGATCAGAGCGGCATAGGGAGGCGGGACAATGGCGCGAATGAAATTCCTCTGCGACGCGGATCGTTGCATCGAATGCAATGCTTGCGTCACCGCCTGTAAGAACGAGAATGAAGTGCCATGGGGCATGAACCGGCGGCGCGTCGTGACCATCAACGACGGCAAGCCCGGCGAACGATCGGTCTCCATGGCTTGCATGCATTGCACCGACGCGCCGTGTGCGGCGGTGTGTCCGGTCAATTGCTTCTACACGACGGCTGATGCGGTCGTGTTGCATTCAAAGGATCTCTGCATCGGTTGCGGCTATTGCTTCTACGCCTGTCCGTTCGGCGCGCCGCAATATCCGCGTGTCGGTAATTTTGGCACGCGCGGCAAGATGGATAAATGCACCTATTGCGCGGGCGGTCCGGAAGCGGATGGAAGCCCCGAGGAATATGCGAAGTACGGCGCCAACCGGCTGGCGGAAGGCAAGCTTCCGCTTTGCGCCGAGATGTGCTCCACCAAATCGTTACTCGCGGGCGACGGCGAGATCATTGCTCAGATCTACAAGGAGCGGGTGATGAAACGCGGCTACGGTTCCGGCGCCTGGGGCTGGAGAACGGCATATCGGGAGGAGATTGCGGTCTGACCTTTCGACTGACGGCAATTATTTTATCGTCATGGCCGGGCTTGTCCCGGCCATCCACGAGATACTTAGAGGGGAGCAAAGGACGAAGGAGAGGGAAGTGTTTTGGAGGAGGGTAATGATGAAGGTCATCGCTTACCTGCGCCTTGTCCTCGGAGCGCTTGCGTTACTTGGGCTCGCAACCACCTTTGCTCCCGCCGCAGCACAGCAGCCAGTGAATCCGACAGCAAGCTCAATTAATGAAGACCAGCTCCTTCAGCAGTTCAAACAAATTCAGGGACGCGGAACGATCCCCGATACCAAGTCCTACACGATCGAGCATCCCGCCGGCCGGGATTGGCGCATGTTTCATGAGGTGACGCTGCCGTGGCTTGGCGCGATTGCGATCCTCGGCATGCTACTGGTGCTTGTTGCCTTTTATCTCTGGCGAGGAATGGTGCGAATCGAGAGCGGGCGTTCGGGCCGAACTATCGTTCGCTTCAATTGGTTCGAACGGTTCGTGCATTGGCTCACCGCGTCATGCTTCATCGTGCTCGCGATATCCGGGCTTAACATTACGTTCGGAAAACGGTTGCTTCTGCCGCTCATGGGGCCGGAGGCATTCACGAACTGGTCGGAATGGCTGAAATACGCTCACAACTATCTCAGCTTTCCATTCACGCTCGGCGTGATCGTGATCTTTCTGATATGGTTCCGCGGCAACATTCCAAACAGGACGGATGTCGAGTGGGTTGAGCGCGGCGGCGGCATTATCGGTCATGACCATCCGCCGGCCTATCGTTTCAACGCCGGGCAGAAGGCAATTTATTGGATTCAGGTGCTTGCCGGCACGTTGATTGCCGTCAGCGGCTATATCCTGATGTTCCCGTTCTATGGAACCGACATTGATTCAATGGCAATCGCCCAGGTGGTGCACGGCATTACAGCGGTGTTGTTCGTCGCCGTCATGCTTGCGCACATTTATATCGGGACCATCGGCATGGAGGGCGCATTCGAGGCGATGGGCACGGGTGAGGTTGATCTCAATTGGGCGAGGGAGCATCACGCGCTCTGGGTCGATGAAGAACTGAGAGGCGGGCAAGGTGCCGGATCTTCGCGGCCGGCAGCAACCCCGGCGGAGTAGCGGATTTGAATATTCCCTCATTTGCCGTCATGGCCGGGCTTGTCCCGGCCATCCACGAAATAACTGAGAAGAAAGGCGTGGATGCCCGGCATGAGGCCGGGCATGACGAAAAGTAATGTAGGTAGGTTTCGCTTCGCTCAACCCACCCCACAAGCTCATGCTATCGCAATCGATTGTTGTTGGAATAAGCGTCAATACTTGCAAGCGATTGCAGGGGTTACTGGATTGCCCGCCTTCGCGGGCAATGACGTCCACCCTACAAGCTCACGTTACAGCCGCACACCTTCCGTCGAGTAGGCAACGCTTGTCTGTTCCTGGAAATAGCTGAGCGCATAGGCACTCACGACAGCAATCACGGCCGCGGCTATAACAGCAGTGAAAAACGCCTTCATAACTGGGATCCTTCCCAGGGTTCAACAACAAGCATTATAGGCCATTATTTGAACGCCGGCCATTCTTTGTTGGTTGCGAAATATCGCCCCAAGACATCTCTCCTCATGGTGAGGGCCTTGCGAAGCAAGGCGTCTCGAAGGATGAGGCCGTAAGTTATCCGCGTGTATTGAGCCGGCCTCATGGTTCGAGACGCCCGCTTTCAGCGGGCCCTCACCATGAGGAATGACTGCTGCTTTGTGAGACGAGCTGTCGTCATGCCCTAACCTTCCGAATCCTTCAATGACGAGCGGATCATGTGCACCAGCGAGGCCATCTCATAGGGCTTTTGCAGCCATCCCAGCGGTTGCGATGGTTCCGCGCGCACAAGCGTGCCTTTGTCGTAATGCGCAGTCGCAAAAATACAACGTATTCCCAGATCGCGAAAAATTTGCAGCGCCGCGTCGATGCCGTCGCGTTGGCCGGCCAGCCGCACGTCCATGATAATAAGCGCAGGACAATGGGATTGGGCAAATTCGATGGCTTCATCGGCAGAAGTCGCTATTCCGATCAAATCGAATCCTTCTTCAATCAGCGCCGTTTCGATCTGCATCGCAACGAGGAAATCGTCCTCGACAATCAAGATGCGAATGGGCTCATCCACCCGTTTTGCTGACACCGAGCGATCTTCAGGTGCGAATACGAACCTTTGGTTGGGAGGCAGCGTCATCTCAAATAATCGGGACGCAGATGGTTTAATGTTCATTCCCCGGTAATCCGTCATGAAAAATCAACGATGCATCTGGTTTTGGGAGTCCTGATAACATCGAACTGACCATGGAGCTGGCGCGCGAGCCCCTCGATCAGTTTCAGGCCGGAGGATTTTTTGCGGATAGAGCGCAGATCAAATCCCGGCCCGTCATCCTCGACATAAAGCCGGAATGTGTTGCCGTTTTTATTCAATCCGACGCGAATGAGACCACTGCTGCTTCCGTTG
>DATAIA010000749.1:0-13171 GCA_036262895.1 Xanthobacteraceae bacterium | reverse complement strand
ATCGATGCGAATGCCGACCACCTGGCCAAATACGACATAGCGGTCAATTGGTTTGCCATCGACATCTTGCAGTGAAACGGTTTGCAACCACTTGCATTCGAGTGCGCAAGGTGCCTCGGCGATGCTGGGCGGCTTTACGAGCTGAGAGGGAGCAGGCGTCAATCCTGCCTCTTGCATTTCATTAGTGCCGCGCGGAAACGGCGCGGACGTGGTGTTCATGGCAAAACGCAGATCGTAGGTCGCGAGATTGCAAACGAACTCCTTGGTTTCCTCGATGAAAATCAGCGAATCTTTGCGCCCCTCACTGGAAAAACTGACGATCGGCGGCCGGCTCGATGCTCCGTTGAAGTATGAGTAGGGCGCAAGATTGATCTCACCTTTGCTGCTCATCGAGGTGATCCAACCAATCGGGCGTGGAGCTACAATTGCTTTGAATGGATCGTGCGGCAGTCCATGATCGTTTTTGCTGGTCGAATAGAACATTGTGTTCAGGATCCGTAATAGGTGACGATTGTGGAGAGTGCCGGACGAGGCCGATCATCCGGAATCCGTGCGGGTTTGCCAATATGGATGAACCCGGCAATGCGTTCTTGAGGTTCGAGGCCAAGCGCGCCAAGGACACGCCTGTCGTACGCGTACCACTCGGTAATCCAATTTGCGGCAAAGCCCAATGCGTGGGCTGCATGCACCAAATTCATGGCGGCAGCTCCGGACGATAGGACCTGCTCCCACTCCGGAATTTTAACGTGAGGGCCTGTGCGGCTGACGACCGCAATCACGAGCGGAGCGCGGGAAAGCCGCTGTTCCTCAAACGCGATTTGTTCCGGAGTTGCCTCGGGGTGGTCTTGGCGAAAGATGGTGGCGATCATGGCGCTTGCCCGGACGCGGGCATCGCCCGCGAAAACGATAAAGCGCCAAGGCGTTAACTTGCCGTGGTCGGGAACCCGCGAGGCTATGGTCAGCAGTGTTTCCAGCTCGGCGGTGGAGGGGCCGGGCGGCATAAGCTCCGCGGGTTTCAGCGACCGCCTTTTGGTTAGCAGCTCAAGTGCATCGGGCATTTTGCACCAAAACGGGTGGAGAGCAGGGAGCGAGCGCCTAACATGCTAGCGCGTCAATTCCAAACCATAACGAAGCTTTGCTTGGCCCCACCCTTGAAATTGCCTCGATCAACTGTAAACCCAAAGATATGAGCATAAGGGGAGCACGCCGCGGACCGGTCCAAGGATGTAGTCCAGGATACGGTCATATCTTAACTGCGGCTGTTATCGCGATAACAATGCTATCAGGTGCCGCCCTGGCGCAGACGACCGGGGCGGTTGAGCCGTTGGTTGTCGCTCCCGATGGATTGGCGGCGCCGCGTCCTCCAGGGGCAATTCCTGGCTCGCCGGTGCTGGGACCGCCGACTTCGCTCATTCCACCAGGCGTTACCACTCCTGGGGCTGCTCCTGGGGCCACACCTCCGGTGGTTCAGGCCCCCATGGTTCCCGCCGGGCAGGTCGCGCTTGCCGTGAGTGCCAGATTTGGTCGCGAGCCGCCTGGGATCAATGGCGGGTTACACTGGCGGGTTTACGCCGACAAACCCGATCCGAGCGGCATGTTTCGTCTCATCCGGGAAGACAGGAACCCTGCGCCGACGTTTGTGCTGTCGCCCGGAGGCTATGTCGTTCACGTGACGTTTGGGCTCGCAAGCGCGGTGCGTCGCGTTCAGCTTCGCTCGGAAACGGTTCGCGAGGTGTTTGAGATTGCGGCGGGAGGTGCACGTTTCGAGGGCCGCGTGGGGGATAGCCGAATTCCACCGGGCCAGATCTCGTTTGATGTCTATCGCGGCAGTCAATTTGAAACGGGCGATAAGCGCCCCATAGCGCAGGAAGTTGCGACGAATGATGTCCTCCTTGTGCCCGAGGGGACCTATTTCGTTGTTTCCAATTACGGCGATGGCAACGCCGTGGTGCGCTCGGACATCCGGGTGCAGGCGGGCAAGCTAACAGACGTCACCATCAATCATCGCGCCGCGGTGATCACACTCAAGCTGGTCGGCGAGCGTGGCGGCGAAGCGCTTGCCAACACAGCATGGTCGGTGCTGACCCCGGCAGGCGACATCATCAAGGAATCAATCGGTGCCTTTCCGAAGGTGATTCTGACCGAAGGCGACTATGTCGCGATCGCACGCAACGAAGGCAAAGTTTTTAACCGGGACTTCAAGGTTGAGCCGGGCATCGATCGCGAGATCGAAGTTGTCGCGCGTGAAAACGCAGCACAAAAGTAATCGGCCGCTCTGCCGCGTTTTGCTTGATGGGTAGGCCCGTCATCCTTCGAGGCCCTCGCTTCGCTCGGGGCACCTTAGGATGACGGAACAGAGTCTCGCGCCTCAATATGACGGGAGCTCATCACATCGATGCATGCGCCCGCTTGATGTCGGGCGGCACCGATTCTTCCGCAATCATTGCCAGTGCTTTATCAAGCGGCATGACGGTCTGGTCCTGACTGCCCAGACGGCGCACTGAAACGGCACGCTCCGCCGCTTCTTTTTTGCCGAGCACCAGCAGCACCGGGATTTTTGCAAGAGAATGTTCCCGGACCTTGTAATTGATCTTCTCGTTTCGCAGATCGCTCTCGACCCTCAATCCCAGCCGGCGCGCCGCTTCAACTGCTTCGCGGGCATAGTCATCCGCATCTGACGTGATGGTGCAAATGACAGCCTGGGTCGGCGCGAGCCACAGCGGGAAATGTCCTGCGTAATGCTCGATGAGGATGCCGGTAAAGCGCTCAAGCGATCCGAACATCGCGCGATGCAGCATGACAGGCGTCACCTTGTTTGAATGTTCGTCGATGTAGAATGCGCCAAGCCGGCCCGGCAGATTGAGGTCGACCTGAATGGTGCCGCACTGCCAGTCGCGCCCGATTGCGTCGCGCAGCACATATTCAAGCTTCGGCCCATAGAACGCGCCTTCACCCTTGTTGAGGGTCCACGGCCGCCCGGATGCCTCGAGCGCCTGCTTAAGTGCAGCTTCAGCTTTATCCCAGACCGCATCGTCGCCGATACGCTTGTCGGGGCGATCGGAAAATTTGATCCGCACATCGGGGAAGCCGAAGTCCTCATAAATCGAGAGAATGAGATCGTTCATCGCCAGGCATTCTGCCGCGATCTGGCCTTCGGTCACGAAGACATGGGCGTCGTCCTGGGTGAAAGCGCGAACCCGCATCAAGCCGTGCAAAGCCCCCGAGGGTTCGAAGCGGTGCACCTTGCCGAATTCCGCGATTTTGAGCGGAAGCTCACGGTATGATTTGAGGCCGTTCTTGAAGATCTGTACGTGGCCAGGGCAGTTCATCGGCTTGACCGCGTAGACGCGCTCGTCTTCCTCGCGCTTTTGCGTAAGAAAGATCATGTCGCTGTAGGTCGGAATGTGCCCGGTTGTGAGCCACAGGCTCTTGTCCATCAATTGCGGCGAATTGACTTCGGCATAGCCTGCTGTGGTTTGCCGCCGGCGGATGTAATTTTCCAGCGCTTGAAACAGCGTCCAGCCTTTTGCGTGCCAGAACACTGATCCAGGCGCTTCCTCCTGAAAATGGAACAAGTCCATTTCGCGGCCGAGACGGCGATGATCGCGGCGTTCCGCCTCTTCGATTTGTTTGAGATAGGCGTCGAGATCTTCGGGCTTGGTCCAGGCCGTGCCATAGATGCGGGTCAGCATCGGATTGTTTGAATCCCCGCGCCAATAGGCGCCCGCGACTTTCATCAATTTGAATGCAGAGCCGATTTTGCCCGTCGAGGTCATGTGCGGGCCGCGGCACAGATCGAACCAATCGCCTTGCTTGTAGATGTTGATCGATTGGTCCGCCGGAATGGCATCAACCAGTTCGACTTTGAACAGTTCGCCTTTGTCGCGGAAAACGCGTTTCGCCTCGTCGCGACTCCAGACCTCCTTGGTGAAAGGTTGATCGCGAGCGATGATTTCCCGCATCTTGGCTTCGATCTTCGGGAAGTCTTCAGGCGTGAACGGCTCGTTGCGGAAAAAATCGTAATAGAATCCGTTCTCGATCACGGGGCCGATGGTCACCTGCGTCCCCGGCCACAATGTCTGTACGGCTTCCGCGAGCACATGGGCGCAATCGTGGCGGATCAGTTCGAGTGAACGTGGATCCTCGCGGTTGAGGAATTCGATTTTGGCGTCGCGTTCAATCGGGCTTGCAAGGTCGACAAGAGTTCCGTCGAGCGCCATGGCGATGGTGCGCTTGGCGAGCGAAGGCGAGATACCCTTTGCGATATCAAGGCCGCTGATGCCTTCGGGAAATTCGCGGCGGGCGCCATCGGGAAAGGTGATGGTGATCATATGTTTCTCCTGCTCACTCGCTGCCAACCAATGCAGGTAAGCGTTATCGATTAAGAGGGATTTACCTCGGCATGACGGGTTTGGATCCGGTGGAGCCGCCAGGGTTTGTTCCCCGCCAGCGGCCGTAGCGCCAGGGCATATACCAGCGCGCGTGAGGCGGCAACATTTCGGGCACCACGTCGATCCCTGATGTTCCAAATGGCTGGCATCGCAGCAGCCGCGCCAGGGTCATCCAACCTCCGACCCAGAGGCCGAATCGATCGAGTGCCTCATCGGAATATTCAGAGCAGGTTGGCAAATGACGGCAATGGAAACCGACCAGTGGCGACAATGTCAGTCGATAGATTTTGATCAGCCCCCGCCCGCCGTTGCGAGGAATATGGCGCGCCATCTCAAATAAGGTGTCGAGCTTCATCAGATGGTACGCGATTACATTGTTCGCCGGCACTTCATCTGCCGGAATTGCGTCGATTGTTCGGTCAAGATCTGGTTCCACGCAGCGGATTTCTGCGCATACGGCGAGTTCTTGCAATGCGTGATGTGGGTGCGAACACGTTTGGCGAAATCGGTCACGGTTTCGATGCTGACGCAAACCAACGCGTGATGGATCGGCGGTGTCAAATCAATAGCCGGCAATTCGGCTTCGGTCTTGGCAAGAGCTGCCGCGCTATTCCTGCATGGGTCGGCTCGCACCTCGTTCACCGCACCTGTGACGACGCAGATCGACAAGGCCGCCTGAGCCAGGATGCGCCCAATCACTCGGCTGCAGCCAAGTTTCGCCGGCGCGCCTCGATATCGTTGATCGCGGACACGACAGCATCAAAAGTCAGCATGGTCGATGCATGGCGGGCCTTATAGTCCCGAACTGGCTCAAGCACGGCTATGTCCGCCCATTTGCCGGCCGGAGGCGTACCATTTTCCTTGAGCATGCGGCGCACCCTCTCACGGAGCTCACGAAGTTCCGCGGCATTCGAGCCGATAACGTGGCGTGCCATGATCGACGATGAGGCCTGCCCCAGTGCGCAGGCTTTCACCTCATGGGCGAAGTCGGTGACTTGGTCTCCGTCCATTTTCAGGTCAACGGTCACGGTGGAGCCGCACAGCTTGGAATGGGCTGTGGCGGTGGCCTGGGCGTCGGGCAGCCGACCGATCCGGGGGATATTCCCGGCCAATTCCAGGATTCGATGGTTATAGACGTCGTTGAGCATCTCGCCCCATTTTAAACCGGCATTTATTGCTGGAATGGCAATATGGAATATATAGGTATCCTTCGGCCGGCGCGAGGAGGCCTGCCGCCCGGCCATCGAGGGCCTTTTAGCAGGCTATTCATATTGGGAATGCAGCGTCCCGAACCCGTAGGGTTTAAAAGACGCGGCCCCCCGGTGACACTCCGGCGTTAAAGATCGTGGCTACGGTCTGTCCGCCGGTCGAACGGAGAGACCGTTATGGACGCTGTCGTGAAGTCGTTTCCTGCCTCGCCGTCTGCTGCCCCGAGTAAGGGAGCCGAGCTGCAACGCCGCCCGTCTCGGGAAGAGGCGGAGGCTGCAGTGCGCACTTTGATTGCTTTCATCGGCGACAATCCGGAACGCGAAGGGGTGCGGGATACGCCGCGCCGGGTGATCAACGCGTATGAGGAGCTCTATCGCGGTTATGGCGAGTCTCCTGATGACATGCTCGATCGCACCTTTTCGGAGATGGGCAATTACGACGATTTCGTGTTGATCCGGGACATTCCCTTTATCTCGCACTGCGAGCACCACATGGTGCCGTTTATCGGCAAGGCACACATTGCCTATATGCCGGTCGAGCGTGTGGTTGGCCTTTCCAAGCTTGCGCGTCTGGTTGATGTGTACGCCCGTCGTCTGCAGACCCAGGAGCACCTCACATCGCAGGTGATCACGGCGATTGACGAAGTGCTCAAGCCGCGCGGCGCTGCCGTGATGTTCGAGGCGGAACACATGTGCATGTCGATGCGTGGTGTGCAGAAGGCGGGTGTCTCGACCGTCACGACACAGTTCACCGGATCATTCCGAGACGATCCTGCCGAGCAGGTACGTTTCATGACACTCGTGTCCCGCCGGGGAAGCTAGGGCAGCGCTTCGAAGCGCGGGGCCGACCAGTCTTGGTGGATGCGGGTTGAGTTTGCGGCGTCATCTGTGGCCTCATGGTTCGAGACGCGCGCTTAAGTGCGCTCCTCACCATGAGGATTGACGGGTTCCCCTCATGGTGAGGAGGTTGCGCAGCAACCGTCTCGAACCATGAGGCCCCATGTGCGGGCGTTTGGGCTATCGTAGTTTGAGGTTCCCTTGTCTGACAAAATCAAATCTGGTCCGCGCGGTTCGTCCGAACAAACGGAAGAGGGGCTTGTGCTCTCTCCAAAGTTCGATGCGAACGGGCTTGTGACGGTCGTGGCAACAGATGCGCAGAGTGGCGACGTGCTGATGGTTGCGCATATGAATGCCGAGGCCGTCGCAAAAACCATCGAAACCGGCGAAGCCTGGTACTTCAGCCGGTCGCGGCAGGAGCTCTGGCGCAAGGGCGCGACATCGGGCCATGTCCAGCGTGTTGTCGACATGCGCGTTGATTGCGACCAGGACGCCATCTGGATCAAGGTTGAGCAGGCGGGCCCTGGCGCTTGCCACACCGGGCGGCGCTCATGTTTTTATCGGGCCATTCCGATTGGCCAGCGCGGCGAAATCAAGCTGGCGTTCCGCGAGGGCGAAAAGGCGTTTGATCCGCGCGCGGTTTATGGGACTTCGAAGAAGCCCGGTTAGAGCGCCAGGGTTACTTCGAAAGAAACATCACCCCACACCCGCTGCCTGAGCTTGTTTGATGACCTGTTGAGCCCGAGCGAGATGCGGCCGATCGTACATCTTGCCGTCGATGCCGACGACGCCGGCTTTTGGATTGGCGGCAAAAGCAGCAATGATCGCGCGAGCGTTGGCGATCGTATTCGGAGAGGGTGTGAACACCTCGTTGATGATTTCAACTTGCGCCGGATGAATGGCCATCTTGGCGGTGAAGCCATCGCGGCGCGCTTCGATTGCTTCGCGGCGTAGCCCGTCCGCATTGCGGTAGTCGACATAAACGGTATCTATGGCCTGGATTTTTGCCGCAGCTGCCGCGGCGAGGCACAAGTTGCGGGCAAACAGATACGGGCCCGTGAAGCGGCCATCCTCATCGCGATTAGTTTCAGAGCCCAATTCAACTGCGAGATCTTCGGCGCCCCACGTCAGTCCGGAAAGTCGTTGGCTCGCGCCGGCATAGGTTCCGCCAAGAAACAAAGCTGAAGCAGTCTCGGTCGCAAGCGCGAAGATTTTGATCGCGCCTGCGGGCACATTGTGGATTGCCTCGCGGGCGGCGAGTTTCGCATCGAGATGGATGACCGCCGGCCCACCTTCCGCTTTTGGCAGCATGACAGCGTCGGGGCGACCGCCGACGATAACGTCAAGATCGGCGTCGGTCAGACCGGTATCGAGCCCGTTGATGCGAACCAGCAGATAGGGCCGTTTTGGTGATTTGCCGATCTGATCGAGGAAAGCGAGCGTGGTGGTTCGCGCCAGCGCTTTGTTTTCCGGTGAGACCGAGTCTTCAAGGTCGACGATTAAAGCATCCGCGCCGCTTGAGAGGCCCTTCTCAAGCTTTTTGGGGCTATCGCCTGGAACGAAAAGGAGCGATCGCATGGGCGCTACTCAGGCCGGTCGCATGCGCATGAATGCCTGACGGCGGCATTCGGCGACCAGCTTGTTGTTTTGATTGTAGGCGCGATGGTCGAATTCGACGATGCCGGCCCCGGGGCGGGATTGTGATTCCCGCTTGCTAATCACTTCGGTCGTGCAGTGCACGGTGTCGCCATGAAACAACGGGTGGGGAAACTTGACTTCGGTCATGCCGAGATTGGCGATTGTGGTGCCCACCGTCAGGTCATTGACGGAAATCCCGATCATCAATCCCAGCGTAAACAGCGAATTCATCAGCGGCTGGCCCCACTCGGTCTCTTGTTCGCAGAAATGGCGATCAATGTGCAGGGGCTGAGGGTTGAGGGTCATGTTGGAGAACAACATGTTGTCCATTTCGGTCACGGTGCGGGTAAGCCGATGCTGATGAATCTCGCCGACAACGAAATCCTCAAAATAGAGCCCGCCGCGCGGGTGTCGGGATGCTGTGGGGTGCCCCATGGGAATATCCTCCTTGCGAGGGTGACAGTCTTGGAATGTTAAGTGCTCGTTTACCACAAAGGTTGATGCTGCAAAGCAGGGAAGAAGGGCCAACGGGGCCCCTTCACCGCGGGCATGCCATGTTCCTTGATGACGCGAGCAGTGCAACCGCTGCAATTGGCAGCCGGATCACCAGCGCTATCCAGCGGGCGGCCCAGGCGACCGGTGCCGGGTTTGACTATCTGCTGAAAACGGCATTGCGCGAGTCGAATTTCGATCCGAACGCCAAGGCTTCGACCTCCTCCGCCACGGGTCTGTTTCAATTCATCGATCAGACCTGGCTTTCGACCCTGAAGGAAGCCGGGCCAAGCCTCGGTTATGGCGGCTATGCCGAGGCAATCGTAAAGACCTCGTCAGGCGCCTATGCGGTTCCCGATGCGGCGATGCGCGATAAGGTCATGAACCTGCGCTATGATCCGACAGCGAATGCGGTCATGGCGGGCGCCTTCACCAAGATGAATAGCGAACACCTCGCCGCCGGTATTGGGCGTCAGCCAACCGATGGCGAGCTCTACATGGCGCATTTCCTGGGGCCTGCCGGGGCAGTGAAGCTGATCAATGCCACGGCCAAGACGCCGCAGGCGAGCGCCGCCTCGATGTTTCCGGCCGCCGCCCATGCCAATCGATCGATCTTTTTTGATCGCAGCGGATCGCCGCGCAGTCTCGGCCAAGTCTATGACAAGCTCGCGGGCAGCACCGAGTCACCTGCGCTGACCGCGATTGCTAGCGCCGTTCCCCCGGTTCCCCCGCCAACCCCAATTGCCCCGCCGTCTGCCACGCTTGCGCTCAGTAGCGATGCGATTGCTCCTTCCGCTCCAATCATGGATTCGCGCCCCGTTTTTCATTCGCTGTTTAGTACAGAGCGGCGGACGCCGGTGTCCCCCGTGGTGAGCGAACTCTGGGGTGCAGCTTCGGCTTCACCGACTGCGAGCACGAACGCACCAGTTTCAAATACCGATACGCCGGTTGCCGCGATGACGCGGGTTGGAGCGCCGCTTGATCTGTTTCAGTTCCTCCGGCCGGAAATCCGCGTTCCGCCACGTCCGGTCTGACCGGCGTACTCCGTTGGCGACTCTGGCCCGCTATCAACCACACAGATATTTATGGTGAACGCTTTGTTAAGCGGCGCGCGCTACATTTGAGCCTGCATTATGTTGAGTAGTGTTTGGTTGCGGCATGATCGTTCGTCATTTCCTTCAATGGGTGCAAACGGCGCCTGCTGCGCGGCGCGCAGATGCTACAGGGGCGCTGGCCCGGGCCTATCTGTATTCGGATCTTTCGCCTGACGAACGCGCGGCCGCTGAAGAGGCGATGATCTTCCTGCTGGACGATCCTTCCGCGAACGTTCGCTATGCGCTTGCTGAGCCGTTGGCGCGTTCGCCTGATGCGCCTGACGTCATCATTCTGGCGCTTGCGGACGACCTGCCAGAGATTGCAGCAATTGTTCTTGAGCGATCTCCGCTATTGTTTGATGCGGATCTGGTCGACTTTGTTGGCGCAGGTGAATCCTGGAAACAGGCGGCGATTGCGCGCCGGATGGATCTTCCGCGCTCTGTTTCGGCGGCCATTGCTGAAGTGGGGTCCGCCGAGGCCTGCCTGTCGCTTGCTGAAAATCCCACCGCTGAGATTCCGGCTTTCTCCATCGAGCGGATTGTCGAGCGCCATGGCCATCTTTCGGCGATCCGCGAATCTTTATTCGGGCGGTCTGATCTGCCGGCTTCGATGCGCCAGATGCTTGTCGTCAAGCTATCCGACACTTTGGCAGGTCAGGTTATTGCTCGTGATTGGATGAACGAGGCCCAAGTGCGCCGCATTGCGCGTGAGGCCTGTGACAAAGTAACCGTGGCATTGGCAGCAAGATCGACCGATCTTGAAATCAGGCCTTTGGTGCGCCACTTGCGCGAAAGCGGTCAGTTGACGGCGGGGCTTGTCCTCAGAGCGCTGCTATCGGGTAATTTGCTGATGTTTGAGGAAGCGCTTTCGGAGCTTTCCTCTTTGCCGCTTTCGCGGGTTACGGCACTCATCCACGATCGCCGTGCCGCAGGGTTGCGGGCTGTTTATGATAAGGCTGGGTTACCTGCTTCCGCTTTCCCGGCCGTGCGAGTCGCGATTGAAGCGATGCATGAGATCGGTTTTATCGGTGAGCGCGGCGGCGAGATTAGGCTGAGGAGACGGGTGATCGAACGTGTGCTCACCCACTGCGAGCAGGATCCTGAACTCGAGGTCTCACCTTTGCTTGCGCTCTTGCGGCGGTTTGCCACGGAATCTGCCCGTGAAGAGGCGCGACTATTCTGCGATGAACTCGCGGCAGCATAATATTTTGGTGCGCTGAGCGCCGTAAAATGCAGCCGGCCTGAAGATCGTCCTACCGATTTCTTACGTCTGTCGCGGGATAAGCGACGGAGAAATAATCCCATCGAGATATTCGGGGCGATGCCGATTCTCATCGATGAGAAAGTGGTCAGTTACATTGCGCAGGCGCCGGATCAGAATCTCGGCCTTCTGTTCGATGTCGCCCTTCGCATTGCCATGAACGATTGCGCGAATAGCATCGACGTGCTGGTCGATTAATTTTAGAGGAATCCGCGTTACGTCAGGCGAGTGCTCAATCAGGCGGCAGAGGCTGTCAGCAACAGGCTCAATGATTGGAAACCCGAAGGTCGCCGCCTCGCCCTTGATATCATGCGCCGCACGGAAAAACTCGTCACGAAGCATTCCGGTGAAACCGGATGCTTTGATCTGCTGTCTTGCCGCATCAAGGCGTGCAAATTCTTTTTCCATCCACTCGGGAAAGTTCGAGGAGAGTTCAGCGAGTGCTGCTTCTGCGACCTCGACAGGATTGACCGCGGGTTCGTTGGCCGACACCCGGACCACTGCTTTTTTCAGCCTGTTTGGCGGCACGATCACTTCGTGATCGGCGAATGTCATTACGGCTGGCTTTTCTGTTTTTGGGTCCGCCATTGCCTGCTTCCTTTCCGTTCTGCTTTTAGTAGGGTGACTTGGCTTTCTCCAACAGCGGCTGCTGCTGGATCACATCGGCCTTGCCACCCTTGCGGCGCTCTGGCCCGGCGTAGTTCGGGTTGACGTTGCGGCGTCGATCAGGACCAAAGTACGTTTTTGTTTTTATAAATGGTCTTGGATTTGCAACGGTATTGAGAATGCGCTGGTACAGCGATTTTGCCGAGATCGGCTTGGCAAGAAACTCGGTCACGCCGGCATCGCGCGCAGCAATGACGCGTTTCTTTTCCGAATGGCCTGTCAGCATGATGATCGGCACATAGGGGTTAGTATTTGCGCCGGGTTGACGGATCATCTGAGTCAACTCCAGCCCGTCGAAGATTGGCATTGCCCAGTCGGTGATGACGATGTCCGGCGAATAATGGGTGAACGCCTCAAGGCCGCCAGCGCCATCTTCCCCTTCGTAGACTTCACGTGTACCGAAGCCGTGAAGCAACGTTCTTAGAATGCGACGCATATGGGTGTTATCGTCGATGATCAGGAACCGCAGGCGGTTGAAATCAATCCGGATCATGGCGGCACCGCAAGCCATCCTGCGCAGCTGGTTGCGAGCTGCGTATCATCGGGTACGCGCATGAGCTGAATGATGCCGGGCTGCGCCGACCGTACATCTGGTAGAGTAAAGCTAAAGCCGGCGCGTTAATGAGGAGTTAAGCAACCGGAGGGAGTGAAGCCAGTGCTTTCATGGTCTCGGTCGTGGCTCTAGGCAGGCGGCCGGTCGATCAACTCCGGAGGTTGCGGCTTTTAGTCTCTATGGACCTGCTGATATCGATGTAACGTGAGAGAAGTCTAAAGCGGCTCTCGGTCGTTAAGGGGTGAAGTTGCTATGGCACAATTTGAAGGCTTTCGGCTTCATACGATCAGGCTTCCACTTTGGCGGATCGTGCTGATTGCTGGGTTGGTCCTGGGCTTGGTTGCTGTTGTTGCCTTGGTGATGCTGGGATTCCTTCTTGTGGCAATTCCAGCGGCATTAATTGCGGGCGTTGCCTATCATCTGTTCGGGCGAGCAAAACGACGTAGGGCATCTCCGAAAGAAGGAATGATCATCGAAGCGGATTATCAGGTGATCGAAACAAAGTCTTTGGATCGGGAGCGCCCAACGCACTGATATTCCATCAGATGGTTGAGTTGGATGTCGAATTTGCGATTAGCAATTTCCTAATGCTAATGTGTCTCTAACATTGCGCTCCGTTCCATGTTCATTGGAACTTCTAATCCCTCATGCTGGTGCGAAATCCCGGTCTAATCTGATGTTCGGAGTGCGACTTCTCAAGGAGAGTATCCCTATGTCTTTGTTGATCCGAATTGTTGGTGGTGTAGCTGGTGCTGTTGCGCTGTCTTCCGTTACGATGGCACAAGGCGTCCTGACTGAGAAAAATATCTCGCTCGGTCTTGCCAAGGAAATCGCTGATGTCGCCCTCGATACGTGCCAAAAGACCGGCTACGCTGTTTCGGTAACCGTGATCAATCGCGCCGGACTTGTGGTTCTGCAATATCGCGGCGACAAGGCAAATCTTCATACGATAGAAAACAGTCAACGAAAGGCCTATACGGCACGCACGTTCCGTCGGCCGTCTGGTGAGTGGGCTGCTCAGGTTACAAGCA
>DATAIA010000748.1:0-5275 GCA_036262895.1 Xanthobacteraceae bacterium | reverse complement strand
CACCCGGTCTGAAGGACCCCTTCAGAAATAAGCGCCAGCGTTCGTCCGCCCGGCTGCAAACGGTCCCACGAAAAATTTGGCGTTCCGCGCGATGAGAGCCGGCCCCCACCTCCACGAGGCGCGGGGTGTGGATCTGGCAGCACCATAGGAATCTTGCTTCAGCTTGCCGCCGTGTGGCAGGTTTACTCAGTTCCTTCAGCTTCTCCAATGCGAAATCCTGTTCTTTGGCCCGGTGGGCCGCCCTGCTCGCGCTCGCTATATTGAACGTGGTAGGTAATGCGCTTGCTTGAGAGAAGGCGATCACCAGCACGGAATTGGAGCGTGTCACTGGACGCAGTAGACGGGGTGGAGTCTAGCCACGGAATGGATACATCGATGTGGCGAGCGAAGCCGGAGGGCCCACAAGGACCGGTGCAGGTCAGTCAAAAAAGCGGCCACGGATGTCGGCGGGTGGAACCGCTTCGACATTGGCCAGACCCGCGCGCTGGGGCGGGCCTATCTCGCTTGCTTCATCGGCGCTACGGCAATTGCCAGATGCGGTATCCGCTTTAACTGGGGTATGGGCAACCTCGACACCTGGATTAGCGGCGGGCGCACTTCAGAAAAGTTAGACTGGCAAGCTGCCGGTTTCCGATGAACCTATGCAATTCCGTTCGATCCATGCCTCTAATAAGAGGATGAGGACATCGTCATCTGTCAGTCCTGTCCGATGCATCAGGCTATCCACAACAAGCCGGGCCTCCGGGTTTTGTTGTAAAAACCGCTGCCATTCCTCATTAAGGTTCGCTCGATGCTGGCCCATCTGTTAGTCACGTTTCCATTATCCTGGCGCTGCAGTATACTTCAAAGCATTAAGAGCCAGAACTCAGTTGGGAGCGCACCGCGGACGCCGAATGCAGACATGAAGGGAGCTGCGTGAACTGGCGTTGGTCGCCTAGTGAGGGTAGTCGTCTCCGTAATGGGAGAATTGCGGAGTTGACGCCTGTCAATCGCTCGTCGCCGAGCCTTTCCGCCCGTTTCAACTGTGACCCGCGTCACATTGCTAACAGCGGCCTCGGTCTAAGCAGAAACAACATGATTTCTGCGGGGCGAACTCGCTATGCGAGTCAATGTCATCGAATTTATCATAGCAATGATTTTTTTGTCGGTTGCGATCACCCTGATAGGATCGTTATTGATCGACGTCCTTGGTGCCGTCTTCTAGGCGAAAGCGCTGCTTCTGAAAGGCGCGGAACCAACCACCACCCTTGCGGCAGCCGTTTGCCTCGCCCGCCTCGCCCGAGGATTCCTCCTCCGATTGCAGATTACATCTGTGCGATCAGCCGCCAAAAGCTGAACCAATCGAAACAAGATGACCGTGGATCCCTCATTGAGTATATTTAACGTATGACAAAGCGAGCTTTGATTATCGGCATTACCGGGCAGGACGGCTCGTACCTTGCGGAGCTACTCGTCGGTAAATTCTACGATGTTCACGGCGTAATTCGTCGTTCCAGCTTGTTCAATACGGATCGCATTGATCATATGTACTGCGATCCGCATTCGCAAAACCCCGGAGTACGATTGCATTACGGCGACCTGACGGATGTCAGCACCGTTCGGCGAGTGCTCGAGGATGTTAAGCCTGATGAGGTCTACAATCTTGCAGCACAAAGCCATGTCCGCGTATCGTTCGACATGCCGGAATACACTGCCGATGTCGTCGCGATGGGCACGTTGCGCCTTATTGAGGCGTTGCGCGACCATGTCATTCATAGTAATCGCGCGGTGCGTTACTATCAGGCCGGGTCGTCTGAAATGTTCGGAGCGGCACCCCCGCCGCAGAACGAGAAAACACCATTCTACCCACGTAGCCCGTATGGGGTGAGTAAATTAGCCGCGCATTGGTTCTCGATAAACTATCGAGAAGCCTATAATCTTTTCATCTGCAACGGCATTCTCTTTAATCATGAGAGCCCGCGCCGCGGTGAAACTTTTGTTTCGCGGAAGGTCACCCGTGCCGTCGGGAGGATCACCCAGGGACTTCAGGACAAATTATATCTGGGGAACCTCAGCGCGAGACGCGACTGGGGGTATGCCGCCGATTATGTGGAAGCAATGTGGCTAATGCTGCAACAGGATGAACCAGATGATTTTGTGATTGCGACCGGCGAAACGCACTCCGTTGGAGAGCTTGTCGAGCTTGCCTTCGCGGAAGCCGGGCTTGATTGGCGCCGCCACGTTGTTATCGACCAGCGATATCTGCGCCCAACTGAGGTCGATAACTTATGTGGTGATGCCGCCAAAGCCAGCGACCAGCTAGGCTGGTGCCCTCGCGTGACCTTCCCCGAGTTGATCAAAATGATGGTGGCTCATGATTGTAAGCTCGCCCAAAGTGAGCAAGCCTTATCTCAGGCGGGCTTTATAACGCCTGCCAGAGGCGCTGCGATGGCGGGCGGCAATTGATGCAAACGGCACGCATTATTTACCCTCTAAAAGGCCGGCGAGTGTTCGTTTCCGGCCACCGCGGCATGGTTGGTTCAGCGCTTATTCGTCGTATTCGCGCCGAGGATTGCCTCATCTTAACCGCAACTCGCGAAGAACTCGATTTGCGTGATCAGAAGGCGGTGGGTGATTGGTTCGTGGCCAACCTTCCGGATACTGTTTTTGTTGCGGCCGCGCATGTCGGTGGGATTTACGAAAATGCTACTCATCCAGGAGAGTTCCTCTATGACAATCTCGCAATTGCGGCGAACATCATTGAGGTGGCGCGACGAACGGCTGTCCGAAAGCTGATGTTTCTTGGATCATCTTGCATTTACCCCCGCTTGGCTGTTCAGCCGATGCGCGAGAGCTGTTTACTTACAGGACCCCTGGAGCCTACTAACGAGTGGTACGCGATTGCGAAGATCGCTGGACTGAAATTGTGCCAGGCATATCGAAGACAGTACGGGTGCGATTTCATCGCCTCCATGCCGACCAACCTTTACGGGCCAGAAGACAATTTCGAATTGCTCTCGAGCCATGTCCTCCCGGCGCTGCTATCGAAAATTGATAGCGCGACCCGTTGCGGCGACCCCACAGTTACGATCTGGGGAACCGGTACGCCGCGCCGCGAGTTTCTCCACGTCGACGACCTTGCTGAGGCGCTCGTCTTCCTGATGCAGACATGGTCGGAGGAGCAGCCCATAAACGTCGGTACCGGTACGGAGGTGACGATCCTCGAACTCGCGCAAACGATAGCTTCGGTAATCGGCTATAAAGGCCGGTTTGTCTTCGACGCGACAAAGCCCGACGGAGCACCCCGGAAGCTGCTCGATACTTCTCAATTTGCCGCACTGGGCTGGCGGCCGCATATCGATCTTGCGACGGGTATAAGACAAACCTACGACTGGTACCGGAAGCATATCTTATAGAGCTACTGGCCGACACGGGGCTGGTTTGCTGTATTGTGCTGCAATCGTCCGTACGCACTCAGCCGCAAGGGCCGGTATGGATGTTGAACCAATGCAACAAGGAGGTGGCTTGCGATGTCTGTTCAGCGACCGCAATGATCGCGTGAGCGGCTTGACCTATGCTGGTCGCGAAATCTTCATGTTATGCGGGCCGCGGAGCTTAGCTGGGCAGGGCTGAGCCGGCGAGTCGCCGATAGCGGTTGGCATGCCCTTGCGCTTACTGCAGACTCACTGATGTATAGGTCAAAAATTATTACAGGTGCTTTACTCTGTTTATTACAGTGCAATTCGGTGCAACCGATCCATGCTTTTACTACATACTTGTCGGTCTCCGGACGAGAGGTGGTATCGCCGGCAACGCGAAATTTTAAAATCGCTGCCTCCTCCAGGAAAGCTGACTGCTCACGAGCTGAACAGCTCTACGAAGCGGCGAGCTCCGATGCGCGCATCCTCGAACGAGCGATTTTCCTTTTGAATTTTCGTCAAGAGGTCGAACGCGCTCTTGGGAAAAGGCTCTCTGACGAAGAGCTTAGGCTTCTTGCAACCCAGGCCAGAGCTGAGGCCCATCGCTGGTATAAGTATCTGCAAGAACCACAGCATGGCTGCTCAGGAGCCCGATCGACCGCATTGGGCCGTGCATCTAGTGCACTCAATACCGGCGCTGCCGGCCTTGACGGAGGCAAGCCGTCCCGTCAACCTACGCTATCTGAGATGGCCGTTTTGTTAGGCGACGCCGAAGCGGCTTCGACGTCTAGCCTGTGTCAAGGAAGCCATGAGGCGGTTCCGCCGATTTTTAAGTAAGCAGCTGCACTATTTAGTCCCGCTGCCGATTTTGTTGCTCTCTTTTTTAGCTTGGGTAAGCGAGCCCCAGGCGCTCGTTCAGTTCCGTATGGCTGTTTTTGACGAGTTTCTGCGCCTGAAGCCGCGGCAGTATGAGCCCGTCCCCGTCCGAATAGTCGATATCGACGAGGAAAGCATCGAACGCTTTGGCCAGTGGCCCTGGCCGCGGACACTCCTGGCTAAGCTGGTCGAGCGGCTCAATGAACTCGGTGCGGCCGTCATCGGCTTCGACATTCTGTTGATCGATCCCGATCGGACGACGCCCTCTCGGGTTATAAAGAGCCTTGAGGAAATTCCACCGGACGATCCGATCGTAGCGCGCTTCGCGGGCCTACCTGACCACGATCACGTGCTGGCCGAGGCATTTGGACGCGCCCGTATTGTCATTGGCTTTGCACCTCGCTCCGGAGAATTAACACGATTACCCCAGGCTAAGTTCAGCTTTGCGACAGCCGGGGACGATCCACTCATGTGGGTGCCACAATATCCGAGTGCTGCCCCCGCGCTCCCCATGCTCGAAGCGGCCGCCGCCGGGAACGGAAGCCTCGGGACCTTGCTTGAGCATGACGGCATTGCACGACGCGTGCCGCTGCTTACCGCCATTGGGGGCAAACTTTATCCCGCTCTCCCACTCGAAATATTGCGGGTTGCGCAGAACGCGCGCACGTACATCGTCAAATCCGCGGGCGCGAGCGGCGTCAACGCGTTCGGCGAACATACCGGTATCACCGCGATCAAGATCGGCAATATAACGGTGCCAACCGGCCACGACGGCACTGTATGGATCCACGCCACACCCCATAAGCCGGAGCGATTTGTACCTGCGTGGAAGATCTTAGACGGCAGCGCGGATCCCGATCTGATCAGAGATAATGCCGTGATAGTCGGGACCACGGCTGAAGGGCTGAAGGAATTTCGCCCGACTCCGTTGGATCCAGCAGCATCGGGCGCAGAAATACACGCACAGTTACTAGAGCAGATGTTGCTCGGGGACAATGTGG
>DATAIA010000747.1:0-5363 GCA_036262895.1 Xanthobacteraceae bacterium | reverse complement strand
CAAAATATAGCGCCCCGTAATGATGAGATTTGACGGCGCTTTCCCGCGCGCCGGCTTCTCCACCATTTCGGTAACCTCAAAACTCTTGCCCTTGGACTGGCCGACACCGACCACGCCGTACATGTGAGTGCGATCGTCCGGCACTTCTTCGACGGCGATGACGTTCGCCCCCTCGCCGAGATCGCGATAAGCCTCAATCATCTGAGCAAGGCAGCTCGGCTTGCCGTGGATCAGCACATCCGGCAGCAGCAAGGCGAAAGGCTCGTTGCCGACGAGGTCGCGCGCGCACCACACGGCGTGGCCGAGCCCGAGCGGGGATTGCTGTCTCGTGAAGCTCGTCGTCCCCGGGCCTGGCAAGTCGTTGAGCAGGTCTTGCAGTTCGGTCTTCTTGCCGCGTTCGCGCAGGGTAACCTCAAGCTCGAACTGGCGGTCGAAATGATCCTCGATCACGCCCTTGTTGCGCCCGGTGACGAAAATGAAATGCTCGATCCCGGCCTCGCGCGCCTCATCGACCACGTGCTGGATCAGGGGACGGTCAACCACGGTCAACATTTCTTTGGGCATGGCCTTGGTCGCCGGAAGAAAGCGGGTGCCGAGGCCGGCAACGGGGAAGATCGCAGTACGAATGGGCTTCATGGTTCTTTGAGATCCAGGCAGGCGTGGGGCGAGAACAGTCGGCGAAGGGGATATCACGTTTGTCTAGGAATGTGTTCAGGTCCGTTTGGTTGCATGTGCCAGTGTCCCAATTAGCCTTACGGCGATATCAACCCCGTTAAGGAACGTGAAACCATATTTGGCCCCAATGTGGCGATAGTGCGGGCGCGCGCACGACCCGTGCCTTTCTTCGCGCCTAATGCGTTTGATGGATGCAATCGATGATCAGGTTCTTGTTCTCGGTATTGGCGCTTCTCGCCGCTTCGCCCGTGGCTGCTCAGGTCAGTGCAAGCGCGGTGCCTGGGCCGGTGCCCGCTTCCCCACCTCCCTGGAGCGGTGAACCCGGCGGTTCCGGTCATCCGCTGATGACGGCGCAGGCGATCCTTGCGGCGGCCGCGAATTTCAAGAGCTGCATTGCCGCGCACTGGCCGGAAGCCGCGCGCCGCGGCGTCACGCGGCAAAACTTCGAATTATTGACCGCCGATCTGGAACCCGATCTGCGCATCATGGATCTGCTCGACGCACAGCCCGAATTCACCAAGTCGATCTGGGATTATCTCGATCTGCTGGTGAGCGATGCGCGGATTGCCAAAGGGCGCGAGATCCTGGCGCGCTATAAAACAACATTCGATGCGGTCGAGAAGTCGTTTGGGGTCAGCCGTTACGCTGTTGCGGCGATCTGGGGCGTTGAATCAAATTTCGGCACGATGATCGGCGATCGGCCGGTGATCCGTTCGACCGCGACACTCGCCTGCGTCGGACGGCGGCAGGACTATTTCCGCGAAGAGTTTCTCTCGACGTTGGAAATTCTCAACCGCGGCGACGTGCGCCCCGAACATCTCAAAGGGTCATGGGCGGGAGCCTTCGGTCCGACGCAGTTCATGCCGACGGCTTTCAAACAATATGCGGTGGATTTTGACGGCGACGGGCGGCGCGATGTGGTCGAGTCAATCCCCGACGTGATTGCTTCGACCGCCAACAACCTGCGCAAGGACGGATGGATCAACGGACAATCCTGGGGCTACGAAGTCGTGCTTCCGCAAGGCTTCAATTATTTGTTGGCGGATCGGTCGCGCCAGATCACGATCCGTCAATGGGAAGCGCTCGGCGTGCGCCGTCCCGGCGGCAAGCCGTTTCCAAGACACGACGACAAGGCTTATTTGTTGTTGCCGGCAGGCGCTCGCGGTCCTGGATTCCTGATGCTCAATAATTTCCGCTCGATCATGAAATACAATCCTGCGGAAGCGTATGCTATGGCGATCGGGCATCTGGCCGATCGCATGAGCGGGGTTGAGCCCTTCGTGCAACCCTGGCCCCGGGACGAGAAAGTCCTGACGATTGCCGAACGCTACGAATTGCAGCAGCGGTTGCTTTCCAAAGGATTTGATATTGGCGAGCCGGACGGCCGGCTTGGCGTGAAAACCCGCACCGCGATCCGTGATTTCCAGATCCGTGCGGGTCTCATTCCCGACGGTTTTGCCTCAAACGGCCTGCTGGCGCGGTTGCGCGAGCCTTGAATGATTTTTCAAGGTGGTGAGAGCACCAGCCTTGCCTCAAACTCGGCGTCGTCGTCCGGCTTGACCGGACGACCCAGTAAACGCGGGCGGTCATTTGGTTTGATGCCTTTATCCATCACGAATGAAGTCGTGTACTGGATCCCCCGCATGCGCGGGGGAAAACAGTGGCGAGGTGCGTGGCCTGCTGAACAATTAAAGTTAACGTCGCGCGGTTCGCGCCTTGCTCGGAACCAACCTTCAAGTTGACATTTTGTGCTGCTGGTGTGCGGATTCCATGTGCTGAGAGTCGAAGCGGATTCGCCATCCGCCACACTGACATCAGACGGATCTTCCGCTTAAGAGATGTGATCCCGCCATTCGGGATCAGGGCGGATGGGGTTGAAGGGTTGATGATGAGAATGCCTTCGAATTCGGAGCGGCGATTGGTTCGCCGTGCAGCGCTTGCATCGATCGAAGTGATCGCAGTCGCGGTCATGCTGGCGTTCGCCATGCAGACGGCAAGTGCGCAATTGTTTGATCGTTTTCCGTTCGGGGATGGGGGGCGCCCCCCTCCGCAGCGGGGTGGAGGCGGCGGATTCTTTTGGCCCTGGCAGAAGCCCCCGCAGGCACAGAAGCCGCAACAACAAACCGTTGATTTCAATAAGGCGCCACCGCCGCGCAAGCTGGAGGTTCCTCCCACGGTCAACGTGGTCGTGATGGGCGACGCGATGTCCGATTGGCTTGCTTACGGCCTTGAAGACGCATTTGCTGAAACGCCGGAAATGGGAGTAATCCGCAAGCATCGCACCGTCAGCGGTTTGTTGCGCAGTGAAGGACGCGATGCTTTCGACTGGCCGCAGGCGGCTCGCGATATTCTCAACAGCGAAAAAGCCGATCTCGTCGTGATGATGATTGGCCTGAGCGATCGCCAGTCGATCCGCGAGCGTCAGGTCCGGGGTGGCGCTCAGCAGCGCCAGCCAGCGCAGCAAGCCAATCAGCAGGCTAACCAGCCGTCCAATCAACCGCCCGCATCGACGCCGCCACGTTCGGGTGAAGCAACCGACGAGCCGCGCGAGGCTGACAATGCCGACGCAACACCACCTGTTGCGGCCCCTGAACCGGTAACGCCCGGCGTGACGACTTACGAGTTCCGCAGCGAAAAGTGGGCCGAGCTTTACGGCCGGCGCATCGATGAAACGATTGCCGCGATGAAGTCGAAGGGCGCCCCGGTGTTTTGGGTCGGGCTGCCGCCGGTTCGCGGAGCACGCTCGATAGCGGACGTTGGCTATCTCAATGAATTGTTCCGAGCGCACGCCGAGAAGGCGGGCATCGTCTATGTCGATTTGTGGGACGGCTTCGTCGATGAAGGCGGCAATTTCACCGTTCAAGGTCCTGATTTCGAAGGTCAGATCCGGCGCTTGCGTTCGGGCGACGGCGTTTACTTCACCAAGGCCGGCGCGCGCAAACTCGCGCATTATGTGGAGCGCGAAATCCGGCGCGTGATGCTGGCACGCACCACGCCGATGGCGACGCCCACGCCGGAAGATCAACCGCAGGCTTTGCCGGAGAAACGTCCGGGCGTTGCAACGCGGCCGGCCGTCGGTCCCGTTGTGCCGCTGACCGCTTCGCCCGCGGCCTCGGAAGGGCTGCTTGGCGATGCGCGGTCGCGGGCGCAGTCACCGGATCCTCTCGCCAATCGCGTGCTGGTCAGAGGCGAGCCGCTGGCAGGCGCCGCGGGGCGTGCCGATAATTTTGCCTGGCCTCGTTATGACGGGCTTCCGACCGCCCCTCTGGGGGCTTCCAGCACGGTCACAGAGCCTGATCCGCCGCCGTCTGCGCCGCCACCGGCCGCTGCAGCGGCTTCAACGAAGAAACCGGCCGCGCCGGCTCTGGACCCCGGCCTTGCTCCGCCGAAACCGGCTCAGCCGCGCACGGGCAGAGCGGACGCGGCGCCGCCACGTCCCTCTGGGCTAATTCCAGGCTTCGGCAGGTTGTTTGAAGGCCGGTAGGAAAGCCTCACCGCGGCAGGGTGGTCGATCCCATCAGGAATTCATCCACGGCGCAGGCGGTCTGACGGCCTTCACGGATCGCCCAGACCACCAGCGATTGCCCACGGCGCATGTCACCGGCGGCAAACACTTTCGGCAGTGACGTCTTATAGGATTTGGTGTCGGCTTTGACGTTGCCGCGTGGGTCGAGCGCGACGCCGCTCGCTTCCACCATGCCCTTGTGCACGGGGTGGACGAAGCCCATCGCGAGCAGAACGAGATCGGCTTTGATCTCAAACTCGCTGCCGGGCACCGGCTTGAATTGATCGTCGATGCGGACGCAGTGAAGCTTCTGCACCTGGCCATTTTTCCCAGTGAACTTTTGCGTCATCACCGAGAATTCGCGCTCCGCGCCCTCTTCCTGGCTTGAGGACGTGCGCATCTTCAGCGGCCAGTTCGGCCACGTCAGAGCCTTGTTTTCCTTCTCGGGCGGGCGGGCCAGGATTTCCAGCTGCGTAACCGAGAGCGCGCCCTGGCGGATCGAGGTGCCGATGCAGTCCGATCCGGTATCGCCGCCACCAATCACGACCACATGCTTGCGGCCTGCGAGGATCGGCGGCTTGTCGCCGATCGGTTCCTTGCCGACGCGGCGGTTCTGTTGCGGCAGGAAATCCATGGCGAAGTGAATGCCGCCAAGATCGCGGCCGGGGATCGGCAGATCGCGCGGCTCTTCCGCGCCGCCCGCGAACACGACGGCATCATGGCTGTCGATCAACTGCTGGACCGGCAAGCTCACGCCGACATTGACGCCGTAATGGAACACAACGCCTTCGGCTTCCATCTGCTGCAGACGGCGATTGACGTAGTTCTTCTCCAGCTTGAAATCCGGAATGCCGTATTGCAGCAGGCCGCCGCCTTTGGCGTGCTTTTCGTAGACGTGCACGTCATGGCCGGCGCGGGAGAGTTGCTGAGCGCAGGCAAGCCCTGCTGGACCTGAGCCAACGATGGCAATCTTTTTGCCAGTGCGCACGCTTGCCGGCTCGGGTGTAATCCAGCCTTCTTCCCAGGCGCGATCGACAATCGCGCATTCGATTGTTTTGATCGTGACCGGATTGTCTTCCAGATTGAGCGTGCAGGAGGCTTCGCACGGCGCCGGGCACACCCGACCGGTAAACTCCGGGAAATTGTTGGTCGAATGCAGGTTCTCAATCGCGGTCTTCCAATC
>DATAIA010000746.1:0-3529 GCA_036262895.1 Xanthobacteraceae bacterium | reverse complement strand
GCCATTGGTTGCCGACGCAAAAACGGCGCGCTCCCAGCAGAAGGGAGTGCGCCGTTCTCTTTTAATGGCGTTGCTTCGTGGGCGCCTCACTCTGACGTGGGGCTGCCCTCGCCTGATGATGAAATTCAGGCAGGTTTTTTCGCGGTTGCGCGTGCAGCCTGGGAAGCGGCTTGCTGAGCCGCTTTTTGCGCTGCCGTTGCCGCCGCATTGAAGTTGCTTTCAGCGATTTCGACAGCTTGCTTCGTCGCTTTGTGGACGGTTTCGTAGGTCGTGTTGGCGGCGGTGATGGCCGATTTCATCACGGCCACAGCCGTTTCCGAGCCGGCCGGGGCGTTTTTGCCGATGTTCTCGACCAGCGCCTGGACCTTACGGTTTTGCTCTTCGTACTGCGCTTCGGCGACGCGGGCAAATTCGGCTTGCGTGGCCGATGCGATCTCGTACAGATGCCGGCCATACGAGAGTACCTTTTCCGCGACAGGCTGCGTCAGGCTCGCCTGCAGCGAAAGCAGCTCCTGCGCATCCTTCACCGACAGCGCCCGCTGAGCGTTCTCCTGGCTTTCCGCGATCGTGGACTTCACGACTTGCAGGTTCAATTCGACCAGCTTCTCGATACCTTCGAAGGCCTTGTTGGTAAGGCCAAACAGCGCTTCGAGGTTGGCCTTTTGGGCTGCCGCGAATTGCTCGGGTGTCAGCAGAGTCATCTTCATGCTCCTGAAAATCGATCTGTCTAGTGCAGATCGGATGGGGGATGGGCACAGCTAGCAACCGCGTCACGCGTCTTGCAAGATTGTGCGTTGCAACAACGGCTCTTATTGTACGTCGTATGGGGCAGATGTCAAGCGTAATGTGTTGCGGTGCAGCAATTCAAGAGAATTTAGGCTGGGAGGAGCGTTGACGGTAATTTTTCTCGTTCAAACGTTCGATTTATGTGCGTTTTGTTGCGTTGCGGCCACCGGTGCTGCGGTGCGTGATCGATTGCTCGTCGGCAGGCAGCCGTGCACGAATGCGCTCGCTTTGCGTTGAGTTTGTCGGCTGTCTGGGGCCGTAGAGGGGGGAGTGAAGGGGCAGATCCTCAGCGATTTGTCGATTGGCGCGGATTTTCTGCCGGGGCGTCGCACGGACTGATAAGAAGAAATTCTCTTTCGATTTGCCTTCAAGTTTGCGCGAGACGCGTTTATATGTGGTCAAGGCCTTATATCGGCCCATGGTTTTGCCGCACGATGAACGCATCGGTGTGTGACAACAGTGCCGTGTCTACACCTACAAATCGCTTCAAGGAGGCTCGGTAAGTGGTTCAGATTGCTTATTTTTCGGACCTTTAATACACTTGCCGACAAACTTTTCCGTCTCTCGCCACCCTGTTGTAAAGAATACCAATGAAAACCGCAAAGTTTTCTTCGCTCAGAGTAATGCAATGCGGGGCGTTAACGAGAGTTGTCTCGGTTACTGCTTCCATGCTCATCGCTGCGATCTTCGCGGCTCCAGCCGACGCGTTCGCCGCGTCTAGCGCGACTGATACGGCCTCGGCCACGCCCGCCCCGAATAAATCACACGAGACCCCAAAGGCCGTCAAAAAGAATCTTGCTGCATCGAAGCCGGTTGCCGTATCTGACGACAAATCACGCAAAAAACGTGTCACCTACAAGCTGAGGTCGCGTGGGCATCACGGTGCGTTGCGCAAGGTCGCGTTCGAGCCCCATACGCAGCCGTTCAAGCTGCAGGAAGGGGCTGTCGCCCTTGCATTGCGCTCGAATATTGCCTATGTCGTCGATCAGAACACGTCTGAATCGCTTTTCGATAAAAACTCGCATTCCGTTGTGCCCATCGCATCGATTACGAAGCTGATGACATCGATGGTTGTGCTCGATTCGAAGGAGCCGTTGGACGAAAAGATCGAAGTGACGGATGACGATCGCGATTACGAGAAGCACACGGGCTCGCGTCTTTCCGTTGGATCGGTACTGTCGCGCGAGGACATGCTTCATATCGCGCTGATGGCGTCCGAGAACCGCGCCGCGGCGGCGTTGTCGCGCTACTATCCCGGTGGCCGCCCGGCCTTCCTGGCAGCGATGAATGCCAAGGCGAAGGCGCTTGGCATGACCGACACCCATTTTGAGAATCCTACCGGGTTGACTAGCCACAACGTCTCGACGGCTCGCGATCTGGTCAAGATGATCGAGGCGGCCTACCAGTACCCGCTCATCCGACGGTTCTCGATCGACCACAGCTATACGGTCAATACGGGCAAGCGGGTCATTGCGTACAACAGCACCAACGCGCTGGTGCGAAACCCGTCATGGGATATTGGTCTGCAAAAAACGGGCTTTATCAATGAGGCGGGCGAATGTATGGTGATGCAGGCGACGATCGATAATCGCCCCGTCATCATTGTGCTGCTCGATTCGTTGGGCAAATACTCGCGTTTTGCCGACGCCGCACGCCTGCGCACTTGGCTCGACAACGGCGGCGATCAGCGCATGACAAGCGCCGACGCGACTGGAAGCGGGACCTGATCGGAGTGTTCGCTCCGGTGCAGTCATGAAAAAAAAGCCCCGTCCTGCTGGAACGGGGCTTTTTTTCGGGTTCGCGGTTCGTGAAGCCACGAGCGCACTCCATTGAGCCGTCGCAGACAGCGGGCCCCGCACCGAGTTCAGCCGGTTTTTGCAGCCCTCGTGACGTTTTCGCCGTTGCTCGCTTCGGCGGAGACAACCGTGTCGGGGCGATATCCAAGCGATTCGGAGATAACAAGCGCCGTCTGGCTCAAATGGTCGAGCCATGCTTCTTGCAGTCGGTCAGCCGGGGCGGATAGCGAGAGGCCGGCAACCAGCTTGCCGGTATCGTCGTAAATGCCAGCTGCGATGCAGCGCACGCCCAACTCAAGCTCTTCGTTATCGCGGGCACATGCCTGTTGGCGCACCTGCGTCAATTCGCGTTCGAGCTTGGAGATGTCGGTAATGCTGTTCTGCGTGTGCCCGGAAAGTCCCGTTCGCGTCGCGTAGGCGCGCACGCGCGAGGCTTCGTCTGCCGCAAGAAAAAGCTTGCCCACGGACGTAAGGTGCAGTGGCGCGCGCCCGCCGATTGCCCGCACGACTTGCATGCCCGAGCGCTCGGAGTACGCGCGTTCGATGTAGACGATCTCGTCACCCTGACGCACGGACAAATTGACTGTCTGGCCCGTCAATCGATGGAGCTCGCGCATGGGAGTCAGCGCCGCATCGCGCACCGACAGTCGTGCTTTGACGAGGTTGCCAAGCTCAAGCAGGCGCATGCCGAGCCGGTAGGTTCCGGGGTCCGAGCGATCGACAAGGCGGCAAGTCACCATGTCGTTGAGGATGCGGTGCGCCGTTGACGGATGAAGCTCCGTGCGTAAGGCGAGTTCCTTGAGGCTGACCGGGTCGCTATGTGCCGCGAGCGCGTCCAGCAGGCGCATCATGCGCTCGATGACCTGGATCGATGTTTTGGTGTCCGGGTTCGTGTCGCTCATCGTCGATCTGAGGGCGCAGAGCAAAAGACCATTGTATCTCGTATC
>DATAIA010000745.1:0-2343 GCA_036262895.1 Xanthobacteraceae bacterium | reverse complement strand
AAGCGCGCCAGCAAGTCGCGGCCGACCCAGGGCATTGTCGAGTTCGAGCACACCATGACCAATCAGCGCGGCGAGGTGGTGGCGAGCTGCCGCCGAACCGGCCTGATGCACTGCAAGCCGAAGGCGTGAGGCGATGAGATCATTCCTGTTCGTTCCCGGCGATAGCCAGCGCAAATTCGAAAACGCCAAGAAGACCGCGGCCGACGCACTGATCCTGGACCTCGAGGATTCAATCGCCCCAAACGAGAAGGTCGGCGCGCGACGCACGGTGCGCGAAATGCTCGATGCAAGAAACCCGAACCAGAAATGCTACATCCGCGTCAACGCGCTCGATACCGGCATGACGCTTGGTGACCTTGCGGCCGTGATGCCGGGCCGGCCTGACGGGATCGTGCTGCCGAAATGCGCCGGCGCCGCCGATGTCAACAAGCTTTCGCTATATCTCGATGCCTTCGAGGCGGCCGCCGGGATCGAGCATGGCACGACGCGCATCGTGACAGTAGCGACGGAGACGGCGAGGGCCGTTCTCAAACTGCTCGATTTCGAAAGCATGAGTCCGCGGCTGTGGGGCATGATGTGGGGCGCGGAGGATCTCGCGGCTTCGCTCGGGGCATCGCGTAACCGGACGGGCGGTCGCTACCACGGGCCGTTCCTGCTGGCACGCGATCTCTGCCTGATCAGCGCCGCGGCGGCAGGCGTGATCGCCATCGACACCATTGCCACCGACATCAACGACCTCGATGCGCTCCGGGAAGAGGCGGTCACGGCGCGGCAGGACGGCTTCCTGGCCAAGGCGGTAATCCATCCGAAGCATGTCGATGTCGTCAATGCAGCCTTCATGCCGACGGACGAGGAAATCGCCTGGTCGGAGAAGGTGGTCAAGGCCTTCAACGACAATCCGACCTCGGGCGTGGTGAAGATCGATGGCAAGATGATCGACAAGCCGCATCTGCGCGCGGCCGAAAAGATTTTGGCCATGCGAAGATCATAGCGCATAGTGACCCATGGTGAGGAAGAGCGGTGCCTTGCTTTCTCGCTTGTCCCGACCAGCGTGCCGCACGAGGAGGCCGTTCCCGACATCGAGTTGATGCTTGACGGCAACTGATCAGGTGCACCGACATAAGCGCGCCAGCGGCAAGCCACGCCTCGGCGCGAGCCCGCACGGCACTCACAGGCGACGCGAAGATCAAAGCTGCCGGGTGGACGGCTGATGCAAAACTGTCCTGGACGACACAATTAACGCGAGCCGAAAGCAGAAAAGTTTAGACGCTCCCCTCGGTTTGTGCATGCAAGCCGGAAAGCGTCTTTTCGCGTCAACCAAAGATACGCCGAGCAGACCTAGTCTGTTACGGCAGCTGCCGTGGAGCGGCATCGCATACCGCTTCGATTAAAAGACGAACAGCCCTCGATTCCCAGTCAATCTTATCAATCGGTCCATTCCAGTATGGGGACGTCACATACGCTGCGTGACGCGCCTTTACACCCAATCCTGCTATTGTGACGGCTTTCGTAGACATTATCGCGCGTTCAATTGGGTCCAGACGAGCCAAAATCTCCTCCACCTCCCTCGTTTTTGCTTCATAATCTGATCCAACGTCAGCATCTGGCTTCGCGTTACATTCGGACGGCTGATGCCTACAGATGGCAAACTCACCCCGCGTTGCTTGAGCGGCAGTTAATTCCGCGACAAGGACGTTAAATTGCGACTCCAGCGCAAGCAGTGCGCCGTCGGGTGGATCTGGCGCAATTTTGGGGCCACCGACCTTGGTCGCTGTAAATAGCTCGCTTTCAGATCTGTTGGTGTCAGCCATTATTAGCCTCTTCTTGTGCTCAGCCGTTTCCTATTGTCTTCGATTCTGATGGCGCTGGCGTGTAGCGCCGCCGGGCTTCGAACCCCGGTCTTTATGGAATTTATTCTATAGCCGCAGGCTTCGGGACGCCACCTCTTTATGGAAAACGTTCCATAGCCAATTTTGGAATCCGGTGGCCTACCGTGCAAATGGCACGGAGGGACGTTCATTCAGCGCGACGCATTCTGGCGCGGAACGTGCGTCGCCTGCGGCTAGCGCAAGAATTGAGCCAGGAAGGTCTGGCGTACGCTGCGGAGCTGTCCCAAGACCAAATCAGCGACATTGAGAATGCAAAACATAGCGTCACGCTGGACAATATTCAGCGGTTGGCTTTCGCGCTAAACGTTCGTGTTGCAGATCTTCTCGACGGCTAATCGCATATGTCTCGCCCGCTCCACAGATGAGCAATGAATTAGGTACTCCGGCTATTGCCTGGCTCAGAGATGCCATATTTAGCTTCAACTCGAGCCCTTATGTCATCATATTTTTTAAT
>DATAIA010000744.1:0-4760 GCA_036262895.1 Xanthobacteraceae bacterium | reverse complement strand
AAATTCCTGCATGCCGGGCCGGGCTATGGCGGCTCTTGTTTTCCCAAAGATACCGTTGCGCTGATCAAGACTGGGCAGGATTACGAAGCCCCATTGCGGATCGTGGAAACTGTGGCGGCTGTCAACGATCAGCGCAAGCGTGCCATGGCCCGCAAGGTGGCGGTTGCATTGTCAGGCAATGTACGCGGCGCGACGATTGCCGTGCTGGGCCTCACATTCAAGCCCAACACTGACGACATGCGTGAAGCGCCCTCGATTTCGGTCATCACTGCTTTACAGGACATGGGCGCGAACGTGCGCGCCTATGATCCGGTTGGAATGGAGCAGGCCAAAGCCGTGCTCGGCGACGTAACCTATTGCGACAGTGCATATTCCTGCGCACAGCAGGCCGATGCCCTCGTCATCGTCACGGAATGGGAGCAATTCCGCGCGCTCGATCTCGATCGCCTCAGGCACATCATGCGCCAGCCGATCATCGTCGATCTGCGCAACGTCTATCGTCGCGATGATATGATCAAAAACGGATTCAGCTATCACAGCGTCGGACGTTCAGGATCGTCGGAGTGATCCGCCTGACGAGCTTGCGACTGCAATCCGCGAAACATTAATCAACTCGATATAGATATCGCGGATGCCGCCATTCGAGCAGTCCTTACCCATCGATGAGGCCCTGCCGAAGCTGATCGCTTCGCTCCGCGCAAGGAATGTAGCGGTTCTCGTCGCTCCGCCGGGTGCGGGTAAGACAACCCGCGTGCCCCTGGTGCTCGCTGAAGAACCGTGGGCAAAAGATCGCAAGATCCTTGTGCTTGAACCGCGCCGGCTTGCGGCGCGCGCTGCCGCCGAGCGCATGGCCTCTGCCATTAGCGAACAAGTCGGCGACACTGTTGGCTTGCGCGTTCGCTTCGGATCCAAGGTGTCTCGGCGGACCCGCATCGAAATCGTCACCGAGGGTGTCTTTACCCGGATGGTGCTTGACGATCCTGCGCTTGAGGGCGTTGCCGCGGTATTGTTTGACGAATTTCACGAGCGCTCGCTTGATGCCGATCTCGGCCTTGCGCTCGTTCGCGATGTTCAGGATGGATTGCGGGACGATCTCAGATTGCTCGTCATGTCGGCCACGCTGGACGGCGGGCGCATTGCCGGTCTGCTTGGCAGTGCGCCGCTGATCGAAAGCCAGGGCCGCGCTTTCCCGGTTGAAACGCGCTATCTCGGGCGCGATCCGCGCACCCCGGTCGAACGCCAGATGGCTGACGCGATTGCTGGAGCGCTTCGCACGGAAGCAGGATCGGTTCTTGCTTTTTTGCCCGGTGCCGCGGAAATCCGTCGCACCGAAACCATGCTTGGCGAGAGCCTGTCGGACCCCACCATTGATGTCGTAACGCTTTATGGCGCGCTTGATAGCGACACGCAGGATCGTGCCATTGCTTCCACGCCAGTCGGTCGGCGAAAAGTGGTGCTTGCGACTTCCATTGCTGAAACTTCGCTCACTATCGAGGGCGTGCGTATTGTCCTCGATAGCGGGCTTGCGCGCGTTCCGCGATACGAACCCGATGTCGGGTTGACCCGCCTTGAAACCGTGCGGGTGTCCCGCGCCGCGGCCGATCAACGCCGCGGCCGCGCTGGACGCACCGAACCCGGTGTTTGTTTGCGGTTGTGGGACGAACCGCAAACGGCTTCGCTTGAGTCCTACACTAAGCCGGAAATTCTGGCCGCCGACCTTACCGCGTTTGCGCTCGATCTCGCGGCCTGGGGCGTTGCCGACCCTGCCGGCCTGACGTTTCTTGATCCGCCGCCTCAGGCGGCGCTGACCGAAGCGCACGCGCTGCTTCAGGAACTTGGGGCGCTCGATGCCGACCGGCGCATCACCGATGAAGGCCGGCAATTGCGCCGCCTGCCTTTGCCACCGCGCCTTGCCCGGATGGTTGTCGATGCCGCGCAACAAGGGTCGGCGATGCCGGCCGCCGAAATTGCCGTTGTGCTGACCGAGCGCGGGCTCGGCGGCAACGATGTCGATTTGCGCCATCGTCTTGATGTTTTTCGGCGCGACCGTTCGCGGCGTAGTGATGAAGCGCGGCGGATGGCGAAGCGCTGGGCCGAACTGTCATCGGAACAGGTTTCCGCGGATTCTTCCGGTCTGTCGCCTGGCGCGATCTTGGCGCTCGCCTATCCGGATCGCGTCGCAAAATCGAGGAGCGGCGGAAGCGGCGCTTTTCTGCTTGCGAATGGTCGCGGCGGAACGATCGATCCGGCTTCAGGTCTTGCGCGCGAGCCGTTCCTTGCGGTTGCCGAATTGACGGGCGCTGCCGCGCATAGCCGGATTGGGCTTGCCGCGGCCCTCACCCTTGCCGAAATCGAGACCTTATTTCCTGATCGGAGCAAGGAGAGCGATGAACTTGCCTTCGAACCGCAAAGCGCAAGTCTGCGCGCGCGCCGTATGCGACGGTTTGGTTCAATTGTGCTTGCAGAACAACCAATCAAAATTGAACAGCATGAGCGTGCGGCACAGGTGCTTGCCGAAGGCATCGTTCGTTTGGGACTTGATCGTTTGCCTTGGACGAAGGCGCTCCTGCAATGGCGCGACCGTGTGATGTTTTTGCGCGACGCCGAGGGCAAAGAGTGGCCAGACCTTTCCGACAGTGCGCTCACGGCAAACGTAACGGACTGGCTTGCGCCGGCCCTTGAAGGCAAATCGGCACTATCGCAGCTCCCCGAAGACGAAATGTCGTCTGCGTTGATGTCGCTGCTGCCGTGGCAGTTGCGCCGACGCCTGGATGAGGAAGCACCCACGCACTTCGAGGCGCCAACGGGATCGCATGTACCCATTATCTATGATGCCGAAACCGGGCCTAAAGTCTCGATCCGCGTCCAGGAATTGTTTGGTCTTGGTCGGCACCCCAGCATTGCAGGCGGGCGCATTCCACTGCTGATCGAATTACTGTCGCCAGCCCACCGGCCGGTTCAACTCACACGCGACCTGCCGGGCTTTTGGCGCGGTTCTTATCAAGCAGTCCGCACCGACTTGCGCGGCCGCTATCCGCGTCATCCCTGGCCTGACGATCCTCTCAATGCCCCCGCAACAAAGCGCGCCAAACCGCGGGGAACCTAGATCTCCAGAGCTTTGGGCTCTTTCACGCTCAATATCGCGGCCGAAGTCAGCATTGCGTAGGCGCAAAACGCAGCAGCAATCGCTGCAAAGAATCCGGTTGCGCTAAGGCCAAACCAGTAGATGGTCATCAGGCCGCCTCCAATGCTTATCAACAGCCGAACGGCATTTGCGACCACGGTCCAGATAACATTTCCTAGTCCTTGGCTTGCGAAATAGAGCGCCATTCCCGTGCCGTACAACCCGTAAATCGGCCCAACAATCTGAAGGTATGAAGCGCCAACGTTCACGATCCTCTCGTCTTCTGTGAAAAGACCCATCCACAAACTCGGACGGAGCGCGACGATCAGCCCAATAAATGCGCAGGTGGCGCCGACAGTAACGGCTCCCGTCCATGCGATCTGGTAGGCGCGGCGATATTGTTTGGCGCCCCAGTTGGTACCGACCATTGCTACTATCGATGTACCAAAGCCGAATGCTAGCGGGATTAGTATGTATTCAAGGCGCGCGCCCATAGCATAGCCGACCGCCGTCTCCTGTCCGATGTGGCCGGCGATTCCGGTCAATAACACGACAGATATATTGGTAATCGTTACGTTGATCAGTCCTGGCCCACCGACTTTGAGAATTTCGGCAAACAATCTCCATTGCGGGCGGACGCCGCGAAACGGCAAAGTTACAAGCGAGCGGGATGATCGCAGGTAGAAAAATAATAAAAAACTGCCGGCCCCGAATGGGATGATCAAGCCCCACCCAGCTCCGGCTGGACCAAGGGCTGGCACCGGCCCCCAGCCAAATATCAGTACGGGCGAGATCAGCACATGCGCGGCCACGCTGCCGACGATGGCACATGCAGGCAGTCCCATGTTGCCCGTCCCGCGGACAACACTACCAAGCAAATTCAGCATGCAGATCGAAACTGCACCACCAAATGCCACGTTGCCATAGGCAAATGCAGCGGAGAGCATATCGCCATGGCCGCCCATCCATTGAAAGATAAAAGGTGCGCCGAGCAGCAGCCCCGTCGAAAAGATTGTGGCAAGGCTGAGCGCCAGAACAAAGGCATGAAACGCAAGTGCATCGGCAACATCACGTTTATTAGCTCCGAGCGCGCGCGCAATTGCGGATGACACGCCGCCACCCATGCCGCTCGCAGATGTGTGTTGAATCAGCATGACGAATGGAAACGCGAGCGATACGCCTGCGAGTACATCTGGGCCCAACCGGCCAACAAACAATCCGTCGAAGGTGATCATCCCGGCAATAGCTAGAAGATTGAGGATATTTGGAGCCGACAGCCGCAACAATGTAGGCAGGATTGGTCCTTCGAGAAGCAGCTTGGTGCGAGCGGCAACCGGTCGAGCAGCGACGGGAGCAGTGGTGACAGTTGACGAGATTGTTGTTCGGGAATCTGCGGCAGTTCGTTCGTCCATAGGTGCTCCTTCCCCACAGGGTCAGAGCAGCACTTGAGACGACACCGTCTTCAAGAACCGGGCGGCTGCGTTGAGAGCCCGGTTGAGCTTCCATCTCGGAAGCTCGGACTCGATATTGTTCATGGGGAATGCGATTGCAATGCATCATTTCTCGGAAATTCATTAGAAAATCTAATAATTAGGGGATATAGTACGTTGTACAAATGGCCTGACTGCTTCATTTA
>DATAIA010000743.1:0-4989 GCA_036262895.1 Xanthobacteraceae bacterium | reverse complement strand
AGAAGGATCCGAACAAGCCTCCATCGACGTGCATCTCTTCGAAGCTGCGGCTATCGGCAGTGACTTTTATATAGACAGGTGGAAATACGGCCGGAATGCTTGCTGACGCAAGCAGGACGTCGCGGAAGAGTTTTGGCGCTTCTGCATGGGGCGCGCTTGCAATCGCACCCATGTTCCACACGACTGGCCGCTCCGCATCGAGATTAGTTGTTACGATAAATAGTCGCCGCCCTAACTGATGCTCGGCGGCAACTTCAGATACAAGTTCGTCTGAAATAGATTGGGAGATCAACTTTTTGAGTGGCCAGGTATTGAGCAGACTCTCCCCGGTTTCCCCAACTTCAAATATGTCGGCTGCGGTGACGTTTACGAAGCGCTCATGCAATATTCGATCGTATCGAGAACCAAGAAACGCGAACGGTGCAATCAATGCTCCAGTGCTCACGCCGGACACAACTGAAAATGTTGGCCGTTGCCCGGATCGCGACCAGCCATTGAGCACGCCCGCGCCATAGGCGCCGTCTCCGCCACCTGCGGAGAGGGCGAGCCAGGGACCAGCGATAGAGGGCAGCGCACGTGCAAATGAATTTTCCGAGTCTCCCCAGAACCGGGCATCCGGAATACCCGGTATTTGCGCAATGCGTTGTTCGGATTCCGTATAGGGCTGGCGGGAAGGAGGAGGCGATTTGCTTTCGTTGGACGGCGCACTGCCGCCGGGCATTTCCTTCGAGCGCCGTCGAGATGAGGCCGCGGCAACAGAAGGAGAGATAAGCGCGGGAACAGTTGCAGGAACCGTTGTCAGCAGCGCGAATGCTGCTTTGTTGAACGAGCGTCGCGTGCGCATAGGATTTTTTTGCCTTCGTGGAAGCGGGTCCCATTTTCAACGACGAAGGCGCCGATGCGGTTCCTGATCGACTGGCGCGCGATGAAGCGGCAGGCCAGGTACGATGGCGGGTTCTGGATCACCTTCCCAGATAACTAGCCGCACGGGACCGGTGCACAGTGCGAAATAGGATTCAAAATGAAAATATTTGAAATCGATCTAGAGCCAAAGAGAACCCCGCCGAGGCGGGGCTAAGTCGAGGGAGGAGATGCCCTAACAAGGGCATTTGCAAACTTACATGAGTCGCCATTGGGACCCAATTGGAAGTTTTTCACTTTTCACTCGAAAAGTAGTCCCAAACAATGAGACGAAAGCTATTTGAGCTTCCGCCGGACGCGCAGGTTGGTGATCGCGAACGCACGGAGAAAACTCTTCTGACATTCCGCGCGCGGCAGAACCCGCCATGATCAACGCGTAAGGCCCTGGCACGGTGCCAGGGCCTCCCGCAGGCAGCTATCAAACAGCCTATGTTAGAATTCGGGCAAGCCTCAGGGCACGATCTCGCCGTGCAAGGCGAGATCGAGACCATCGCGTTCGACTTCTTTCTCAACCCGGAGGCCGATGGCAAGATCGATCACCTTGAGAATGACGAAGGTTGCGATTGCCGAATAAACGAGCGTGCAGGCAACGCCATAGCATTGCGTCAAGATCTGGCCGGCATTGCCGTCGAGCAGGCCCATCTTGGCTGCGACCGCTGCGGTGTTGGTCGCGGGATTGGCCGGCACGGCTGGATTGACGGCCTCACGTGCAAACACGCCAGTGAGGATTGCGCCGATGATGCCACCCACGCCGTGCACGCCGAATGCATCAAGCGAATCGTCATAGCCAAACATGTGCTTGAGCGTGGTTGCGGACCAATAGCAGCCGATACCGGCTGCCACACCAATTGCCAGTGCGCCGCCCGGCATCACGAAACCCGAAGCCGGAGTAATCGCGACGAGACCGGCAACCGCGCCGCTGATGATACCAAGCACGCTTGGCTTGCCTCTGGCCATCCACTCCACAAACATCCAGGCGAGCCCGGCTGCCGCGGTAGCAATCTGCGTGGCAGCCATTGCCATGCCCGCATTCGCGTTTGCGGCAACTGCTGAACCGGCATTAAAGCCAAACCAGCCGACCCACAACAGTGAAGCGCCGATGAGACTGAGTACGAGATTGTGCGGAGCGAGATTTTCGCTGCCGAGGCCGGCGCGTTTGCCCATTACGAGTGCGCAGACCAAACCCGCAATGCCGGCATTGATGTGCACCACCGTGCCGCCCGCATAATCGAGCACACCCGCATCGTTGAGAAATCCGTCCGGTCCCCACACCCAGTGTGCAACAGGCGAATAGACCAATACGCTCCATAGGCCCATGAACCACAAGAGTGCCGAGAACTTCATGCGATCAGCAAATGCACCACAGATCAGCGCTGGCGTGATGATCGCAAACGTCATCTGGTAAGTCATGTAGACGGATTCCGGGATCGTCTTTGCCAGTGGATTGACGCTGCCAATTCCCATCCCATTGAGCATGATCTGGCTCAGGCCTCCGACATATGCGCCGAGCGTATCGCCGAAAAACGGCTTACCCTCGGTGAAGGCAAGGCTGTAGCCGATCACAACCCACAGCACCGTCACAAGACAGGTGATTGCAAAGCTTTGCATCACGGTCGCCAGCACGTTCTTCTTGCGAACCATGCCGCCATAGAAAAGTGCGAGGCCCGGAATCGTCATCAAAAGCACGAGTGCCGTCGACGTCAGCATCCAGGCGGTATCACCGGAATCAAATTTGGGATCATCGGCGAGGGCGGGGCTCGCCGCCAGAACGCCGAGTGCAAGCGCAGCCAGGCTCGCACGAAAGGGATGTCGCAACTTCATGGTGGAACTCCTTTGGAAAACTGTATGGCAGGCGCTCATAGCGCCACTGCGTCAGTCTCGCCGGTGCGGATGCGCACCGCGCGATCGATACCGAAAACGAATATTTTGCCGTCGCCGATCTGCCCGGTTTTGGCGGCTGAGGCAATCGCATCGACCACCTTATCGGTCTGATCAGAGCTGACCGCCACTTCGATCTTGAGCTTGGGCAGAAAATTCACAGCATATTCCGCACCCCGATAGATCTCCGTATGCCCCTTCTGCCGGCCAAAACCCTTTACCTCGGTGACCGTCAGCCCGTGCACGCCAATCGCCGTCAGAGCGTCCCGGACCTCATCCAATTTAAATGGCTTAATAATCGCCATGACGATTTTCATGGATTGCTTCCCTGGTTTGAATCCGCTCGCTTGGCACCGCGATCGGAACTTCTCGTTCTCGCTTTGCCGTGTGAGGTGAGATCTGTCCGCCCTCGCACTCAACGCTGCGACCGGAGTAATCAAGGGCCATGCCAACTCCCCATCGTTTGGCATACAGCCCTGTAAATACATCGAGATTCGGCGCAGCATCTAAGGGTTGCGTCAGAATGATCGCATAAGTTGTTAAATGATTGCACAAAAAAACAGCAGTTTGATTAGCTGTTAGTCAAAGGAGAGGGCGCATCCGGACCGCTGTTTGAGAGGGACTCTTCCGGACGTCGATTGGCCAAGAAATTGTTGCCGACATACAACGATTCAGATTCTTTTTTGTGAATGACTCCACGTTTGCTCAATAAGGCATCAAATGGTGAATCTTTGACCTTGAAGGTTGGTGAGGCTTGGTGCGCTATCAAACAAAGCTAGCGCTCGTCTGGTTTGGAAATTCTTCAGGGCGGCCGTTTCTACAAACTATTGGAGACGGTCAGCAAATGTTACGGGGCGATCCATGAAAACAGCGGCTTCCATAGCGGTGATTGTTTTGGGGGTTTCGGCTCTGCCGGCTCTCGCCGCAGATCTCGGCAAGATGGTGACCAAGGCACCGGTGGCTGCTGCGGCGGCGCCAAGTCCATTCGATCTTGCCTTCGGTGGAGGCATCGCGAACGACTACATTTTCCGCGGCATTACGCAGTCGAACCACAAGCCTTCCGTAAACGCGTACTTCGAGCCTCGATATAACGTGACCCCCGACCTGCAGCTTTATGCGGGTGTGGCCGGCGAGAGCATCGATTTTCCCAACCGCGCAGCCGCGGAGGTCGATTTTTACGGCGGCTTCCGCCCGACTTTTGGAAAACTCGCTCTCGATGTCGGTGTTTGGTATTACTACTACCCGGGCGGACAGACGTATAACGGCGCGTCAGCCGCGAACTGCACCAACGGTTTCATCGCAGCCAATGGCGCCTGTAATACCCTTAAAGGGGACGTGAGCTTCTACGAGATCTATGCGAAGCCCACGTATACGTTCGATGACTACGTCACGGCTGGCGCCAACGTGTTCTATTCGCCGTCGTGGCTGAATTCCGGTGCCTACGGTACCTATGCCTCCGGCACGCTCAAATTGACGGCACCGGCCAACAACATCCTGCCAAAGGATGTTGGTTTTTCGGTTTCGGGTGAACTCGGCCGTTACTGGCTGGGCACCACCGATGCCTTCTATGGCAATGTCAAATACCCAGACTATACGACCTGGAATGTCGGTGTTGATTTCACCTACAAGGTCTTCACGCTTGATCTGCGCTATTCGGACACGGATCTGTCGAAAGCGGATTGTAACGTTCTGACAAGCGATCAGACCGCGTCGTTCAATCCCAGCAACATTACATCAATCAATCCGAGCGGGCTTGGTTCGAAGTGGTGCGGCGCAGCTTTCATTGCCAAGCTGTCGGCCGACCTGACGCTTGGAAGCTTGAAATAAGCTTCAGGCAATTTGTGATCCGCGAAAGCGGCAGCTTGAAAGAGCTGCCGCTTTTTTCGTGAGGCGCATTACTTAAAAAATGCGAGGAGCCGCGACGCTTGAGCATGCGCGTAGCAAGGCTTGCGCAATTGGCTTTAATGCGAGCAAAAAGCGGCCAGTTCAACTGTTTACCTTGACGAGCACCCGAGACGTCTTGACCTGCGGCGAAATGTTATAATATTACATTTCTGTCCTGAGCAGGACCGAACTTTCGGTCCGATGTTTCCGATGACTGCAACCAAGGCGAAAGCTGCTGATGAGGGCGGTTCGGTCGATCAAGTGTTTTGGCGGGATTTTGGGCTTATTCGCCCTTTGCCTCCAATT
>DATAIA010000742.1:0-1760 GCA_036262895.1 Xanthobacteraceae bacterium | reverse complement strand
GAAGGCGCGTGGCACGCGCGCGGCTACTACGGCCACATCAGGCACAATGTGAAGGCGATCTATCAGAAATATCTCGGGTGGTACGACGCCAATCCTGTTCATCTCGATCCGCTGCCGCCGGTCGAGTCCGGCAAGAAATATGTCGAGTACATGGGGGGCGCGGCGGCGATCCTCGAACGCGCCGCAAAGGATTTCGCGAACGGTGAGTTTCGCTTCGTGGCGCAGGTACTCAGCCATCTGGTGTTCGCCGAACCCGACAATCACGCTGCCCGCGCGCTGCTCGCGGATACCTTCGAGCAACTCGGCTATGCAGCCGAAAGCGCGACCTGGCGCAACGCCTATCTGTTCGGCGCGCAGGAGTTGAGGCAGGGCATGCCGAAGGCGCCGCCGCGACCGCCGATGCCACGCGAAACTCTGGCCGCCCTGCGTACCGGCCAATTGTGGGATGTGCTTGGGGTCCGGCTCAACGGCCCCAAAGCTGAAGGCAAGCACATCGTGCTCAATTGGAGCTTTACCGATACCGTGGAAAACTTTGTTCTCACTCTGGAGAACTCCGCTCTGACCTATGTTGAAGCCGCGCAAGCCTCCACGGCGGACGCCAGCTTCACGCTGGCCCGCTCCGCCCTGGATGAGCTGATTGCCAAGCAAACGAGTTTTCCGGAAGCAGTCGCGGCTGGCAAGATAAAGTTCACCGGCAACGCGATGAGCCTTGCGGAATTGATGGGCCTGATGGATGAATTTCCGCGCATGTTTGAGATCGTCGAGCCGAAGCGGATCGCAGTGACTTAGAACTTGAATCAACGTGATGAGAGAAGGACAAAGGGGAATACAGGATGTTTTCGCATGTTATGGTCGGCACCAACGACCTTGAAAAGGCCAAGTCGTTCTATGACGCCTTGTTGGGCACGCTTGGTGTTCCGCCCGGGAGGGTAGATCGCCATCGCGTTTTCTATAGAACCACGACTGGCGTTTTTTCGGTGTCCAAGCCGATCGATGGCAAGCCGGCGACTCCCGCTAATGGTGGGACGATTGGCTTTGTCGCGACGTCGCCCGAGCAGGCTGACGCCTGGCACGCCACCGGCATCGCCAATGGTGCGACCACTTGCGAAGACCCGCCGGGTGTGCGCGAAATCCCTGTCGGAAAATTTTATCTCGCCTATTTGCGGGATCCTGATGGCAACAAGCTCTGCGCGTTGCACCGCATGGGGTAAGAGGCGAGATCACCGCGAGACGATTTGCCCGATGGGCTGTCGGGCAAATCACGTGTCCAGCCTCATTTGCAAAAACATTTCCGTTCTCGTTTGGCGCAAATCACTTCATAAGCGCCGCCGTCTCGTCCCACAGAGGGGCGGCTCGCGATCGTCACGAACGCGGGGCGGGATGCGATGGACGCTGACGTGCTGATGACGAACAGCGCGAAGCGTACGGCGAAATCGTGTGGTCCTGACGCCTCGACGCCGGCGTCAAGTCGGCGGAAGCTTTTCCGCAGGCGACGGTGACAACAAAGCCCGATCACCGGGGAGATCACGTTATAAGTCGTAAAGCCATTGCGCGGGGAATGCCGGGATGAATCCGGTGAACCTGTGGTGACTACGCTCGTATGCTTTTCAGTTTTTGCATGCGAGGCTGCGGGTGCATCGAGCGCCCGGCATTCCCTGCGCCCTCTGAATTTCAGATGGCTTCACACGATCCAAACCTCGCGCGGATCGCGCGGCGAGATCGCGGAGGTATGGGTGCTTGTCGGGGCGAAAAGTGGGACG
>DATAIA010000741.1:0-11264 GCA_036262895.1 Xanthobacteraceae bacterium | reverse complement strand
ACCTGTCAGGCGAGCGCCGGCGATTGACCTTGTCGGAAGTGGCGGCGTTGCTTCAGGTGACGCGTTCGTCGGCGTACCGGCTGCTGTTCACGCTCAATCATCTCGGCTTCGTTCTATTCGATGTAGAGACCAAGACATATGCCCTCGGCCCCGAGGTGCTTCGGCTTGGCTACGGCTATCTGGCTGCGCGGGATCTGGTCGAAGTGGCAACGCCGCATCTCGTGCGGCTGCGCGACCGCACCGGCTGGTCGGCGCATCTCGGCGAGCTGCAAGGACGCGACGTTGTCTATCTGGCGCGTGTGGCCACCCGTCGCTCGATCGCCAGCACGGTTCATGTCGGCACGCGGCTGCCGGCGCGGGCGACCACCATGGGGCGTATCCTGTTATCAGGACTGTCAGCGGACGACGTTCGCGAGCTTTATCGGGACGAACCCTTCTCCGGTACGGGACAGGCGTCGCTTGCCGAATTCATCGAGCAACTCGTGGACGACCGGCAAGCGGGTGTCGTGGTGCAGAACTCCGGCTACGAGCCGGGTGTCGCCAGCATTGCCGCGCCGATCCACGATACGAGCGGGCGCATTATCGCCGCCATCAACATTTCTGCCGTGGCGCTGCTGACGTCCGACGCCGAGTTGCATGGGCCGCTGAAGGCGGAAGTTTTGGCGATCGCGGAGGCGATCTCGCGTGATCTCGGCCACAAGGCCGCCGCCGCGGTCAACGCTGATGGGCGACCGCGAGCATCCCGATACAGGCAAGGTTTGAAATAACAACAACAGGTCAGATAACAAAGGAGAGTAAGGACATGGACGACGTGACACGCAAGACGCACTCCTGGGACCGCCCCGCGGGCGCCAGCTTCGAAGACTGGATGAAGAGCCGCATCGCGCGTGTGGCTGATCGCCCCTATGACTGGAACGCCCTCAAGTTCCAGGCTGACTTCGACCCGAAATACCGCCGGGCCCAGAAGCGCTTTATCGGCACCGGTGGCACGGGCGTCGCCAAGGATACCAACGTTATTCCGGCTGAGCATTTCACGCTCTCGAACATGATCATTCCGGCAGGCGGCGAGGGGCCGATGCATCTCCACGTCGACGCCGAAGAGGTGTTCTTCGTGCTGCGCGGCAAGATTAAGGTGATGGTCGAAAAGGACGGCGAGTATTTCGAGGCCATCCTGGGCGAGCGCGATTGCATCTCCGTGCCGCCGGGTGTGTATCGCGGCGAGATCAATATCGGCGAGGAAGACGCGATCATGATGGTGATGATCGGCGCGCCGAAGCCGGTGACGCCGACCTATCCGCCGGATCACCCGCTCGCCAAGATCAAACGCTGATAGAGTCGGCGCGTCATCGCGAATGGTGGCGCGCCGATCTCATGTCCTGCAACGATCTGGCCGACCGCGGACAGCGGGGACGGCCGGCAATAGGGAGTAAGTAGTATGTCGCTGATGGGGATCGATGCGGTCGTATTCGGCGTGCTCGATATGGCGGAAGCCAAACGCTTCCTCGTTGATTGGGGCGTCACGGAAGTCTCGGCCGGCGCCGACAAGCTTGTTTACCGCACGCGCGACGGCGCCGAGGTCATCGTCCGTCCAATGGATGCCGCCGATCTGCCCCCGGCCATCGAGACCGGCAAGACGGTGCGCGAGGTCATCTGGGGCGCTGCCAATCAACAAGAACTCGACGAGACGCTCGCGCGGCTGAAATCGCTCGACAGCTATCGCGTCGGAGCCGACGGATTGCCGCGCGTGACTGATCCCAACGGCATGAGCCTCGCGTTCCGCGTCAGCAAACGCACGCCGATCACGGTCAAGCCGACGCAGCCGAATGCGCCGGGGACGCATCAGCGTGTCAACCAGCGCTCGCCGATCCATGAGCAGGCGTATCCGATCAATATCGGCCACGTCGTGTTATTCGCCAGCGACTTCGCCGCCATGCGCGCCTTCTATACGGAGAAGCTCGGCTTTACGATCAGTGACGAATATCCCGGCCATGGCGTCTTCATGCGCTGTCAGAAAGTCGGCGACCATCACAATACGTTTGTGCTGAATCGCCCGGGCAAGCCGGGCATCAACCACGTCGCCTTCACCGTCACCGATATCCACGAATTGATCGGCGGTGGCATCGCCATGAGTAAGAAAGGTTGGAAGACGGAGATCGGTCCGGGCCGGCATCCGATTTCGTCGGCCTATTTCTGGTATTTCGAAAATCCGCTCGCCGCGCCGGTCGAATACTACGCCGACGAGGATCATTGCACCGAAGACTGGAAAGCGCAGACGTTCGAACGCAAACCGGAATTGTTTGCTGAATGGGCAATCGTCGGCGGCATCGATGGCAATACGCGCCGACAGGCCTCGGGCATCGACAAAAGCGGCCGCGGGCATGCGTGAGATCGGCAGTCATGCAGCCTGACCTGCGCCGCATCGTGGCCGTGGAAGCGCATCGGCGGCGATCCGGCCGTTATCCGGTTCGTATTCATTCGCTTGGGACCGGCGAGACATTCGAGATCAGGCCCGCCGCAGGCGGCTTTCTCGATGTCGCCTCTGGCTTGAGCGTTCGTATTGAGGGCTCGCGCGTGCTACTGCCGGATGGTCGGGGGCCGGTCGCGTTGACGCTTGTCGGCGATGTCGGATTCGACGGCCTCGACGAGGCAACTGGCGAGCCGTTCTCGGGGCGAGCGGGTGGAGGGGCTTCGGTGACGATCTACGATCGCGATCGCAGCGACTATTTCCAGTACGCGGTCGGGACCGAAGCCGATCGGATTTGAGAGAGGCCATGACCCAACGATTTTCCGACAAACGCATCGTGATCACCGGGGCAGGGCGCGGGCTCGGCTTCGCCTTTGCCGAGCGGCTCGCACGCGAGGGCGCAAGCGTCGTCATTGCGGAAATCGATGCTGCGCTTGGCCGTGAAGCCGAACACAAACTCAAGGCGGCAGGGCTCGACGCACGTTTTGTGCAAACAGACATTTCTTCTGAATCTTCGGTCGAGGCGATGGCGAAGGCGGCGGCCGAAGGCTGCAGCGGCATTGACGGCCTTGTCGCCAATGCAGGCTGGGCCAACAATGTCGGCGGCAAACACTACGACGAGATCACGCCGGAGGTTTGGGATCGCATGATGGCGATCAATGTGCGCGGGACCTGGCTCACCATTCGGGCGGTCGGGCCGCTGATACGCAACGGCGGATCAATCGTCACCGTGTCCTCTGATACGGTGTACTGGGGGCCACCGAAACTGCTGCACTACGTCACCAGCAAGTCGGCCATCGTCGGCATGACCCGCTCGTTGGCGCGCGAGCTCGGCGAACGGATGATCCGGGTCAACTGTCTGCTGCCGGGCCTGACGATGGGCGAGGCGACCAAGGATATCCCGCAGGCGCGCTGGAACGAATATGCCGAGCGCACGATCCTGAAGCGGACCCAGCAGCCGGACGATCTCGACGGCGTTGTTGCCTTCCTGCTGTCTGATGATGCGAAGTTCATCACCGCGCAGACGCTCGCCGTCGACGGCGGCTTCTCGATGCATTGATCGCTGCGACGCCCGGAATACTCAGTGGGTCAAGACGCGATCAAGAAAGCTGCGTGTCCGCGGACTGCGCGGATTCCGGAAAAACTCTTCGGGCGCATTCTCTTCAATGATCTCGCCGCCATCCATGAAGATGACGCGATCGGCCACCTTGCGCGCGAAACCCATCTCATGGGTCACGCACAGCATGGTCATCCCTTCTCGCGCAAGATCCTCCATGACTTCGAGAACTTCTCCCACCATTTCGGGGTCCAGCGCTGACGTCGGCTCATCAAACAACAAGACTTGCGGTCGCATGCAAAGCGCCCGCGCAATAGCAACGCGCTGCTGCTGACCCCCTGAGAGTTGACTGGGATACTTCGTGGCTTGATTGGCGATGTGAACCTTTTCGAGGTACTGCATGGCCAGCGCCGTCGCCTCGGCGACAGGCACCTTACGCGCAATCGTCGGTGCGAGAATGCAATTCTCAAGGATTGTCATATGCGGAAACAGATTGAAGCTCTGAAAGACCATCCCGACATCGCGACGCATTTCCGCAATATCTGACAGCTGCCCATGTATCGGGCTGCCCAGGATCTCGATCTCTCCCGATTGATGCTCTTCAAGTTGATTGATGCACCGGACGAGAGTTGACTTTCCCGATCCAGATGGACCGCAGATCACAACCTTTTCACCGCGCGCAACGCTAAGATTGATGTTCTTCAGGGCGTGAAACTGACCGTAAAATTTGTTCAAATCCCGAATGACGACGGCAAGTGCGGCGGCAGATGTCTCCATGACTCGTTACCTTCTGTAGAAAACGCGAGATCGCTGCACCACACCGATCTCGACCGCCGTGCGTTGCCGCCGCGCAAACCGCGACTTAGCAGGTGTAGTTCAAGCCAAGGCGACCGCCGTCGACATAGATCGTTTCACCCGTGATGTAGCTCGCCTTGGGGCTGGCCAGAAAGGCAACCACGTCGCCGATCTCGCGCGGCGAACCCATGCGTTTGAGAGGCGTGCGCGACATCACCGTTTTCATGGCCTCAGGGTTTGCATTCACGCCTGCCATCATTTCGGTGTCGATCGACCCTGGCCCAACCGCGTTGACGCGAATGTTGTAAGGCGCAAGCGCGAGCGAAGCGGCCTTGGTTATCTGCATGACGCCACCCTTGGAGGCGCTATAGGATGCAATGGTCGGGATCGCGACCACGGCATTGATCGACGACATGTTGACGATCGCACCTTCGATCTTATTCGCAATCATGGATTTGGCCGCGCGCTGGATTGCGAGAAAAACGCCGATGAGGTTGATATCGATGACCTTGCGGAAATCCTCTTCACTCGTTTCGAGAAATGGCTTCGGCATAGCGATGCCGGCATTGTTGACCAGGATCGAGACGGGGCCATGCTTGGCCTCGATGTCGTCGAACATGGCGGATATCGCCTTGGCATCGCTCATGTCGCAGACAACGGCATCGGTCTGACTGCCTAATTTCTGCGATGCAGCTTTGACGCGCTCGCCGTTGATGTCGCTGAGGATAACAAAGCAGTCCTGTTCGAGTAGCGCTTCAGCGCACGCAAACCCGATACCTTGTGCCGCTCCCGTAACAAGGGCGATGGATTTTTTCTTCATCGTGATTTTCCTTCAGTCTTTAAGACCGTACTCAGACGTGGCCTGTTGTTGCGTAATATAGCCGGCGCGCAAATCGGTGCGCACCTGATCGTGCTCGCGCTTTCCCGGATCTCCAAATCCTCCTCCTCCGGGCAGGGACAGGACCAATCTCTTGCCTGCGCCGACTTTCTGACGCCCTTTGCCTTTAAGAGGCGTCCCGTCGGACAGGCGGACGGAGCCGGGAGCACCTGACAAACCGCCGTTGCGCCCCCGCGCTGGATTTTCGATCCGGTCAAACATAGCATTGAAGAAGAATTCGAAGCCGGTGCGCGGCTCAATCTCAATTGTTTGACCAAGGCCGCCTCGAAACTCACCAGCGCCGCCAGATCCCTCGCGCAGATCCTTGCGCCAGACGACAATGGGGCCCACCTGTTCGGTTGCCTCGACGCTCATTGTCTTTACGCCCGAGGGGAATGCCGTTGCACTCAAGCCGTCGATTGATGGTCGCGCGCCCGTTCCACCCGAATTGAACATGAGAAGCTGGGTCGCGCGACCCTCGCGACCTTCCACGGGTTTTGCCGAAATCTGGATGTTCCACAGCGCGCTTGCGCCCTCCGCAGGAATGGCGGCGGGCATGGCCTGGCACAAGGCCCCCAGCACGACATCCGGCACGAGGTGTCCCAAGACATGTCTGATCGACACGGGCGCCGGCCGGCGCGCAGCCAGAATACAGCCTTCCGGCGCGACTATCTTGAAAGGCGCTAACGAACCATGATTGTTGGGGACGTCCGGCGCGATCGCGCATTTGAGTCCGTAGCAGGCGTAAGCGCGCGTGTAGACCTCCGGCACATTCACGCCGAACTTGCTCATGCCACTCGTTCCGTCGAAATCCGCCGTCAGATGCTCGCCATCGATCGTGAGCGCGACGGCCATGTGGACCGGAGCGTCGTAGCCGTCCACCTGCATCGTATTGGTGTAGATACCGTCGGGCACACGAGCAATCGCAGCGCGCGTTGCAGCGCCGCTTGTTTCGATGATGTAATCCGAAAGATGCTCGATGTCGGAGATTCCGAATTCGTCCAGCATTTCCTGCAGACGCTTGTCGCCGGCGGCGTTGCACGCGGCAAGCGAATAGAGATCGCCGACGACCTGGTCCGGCTCCCGAACATTCGTGCGAACGATTTTTAGAAGCATTTGCGAGACCTCGCCCTGGTCCGCAAACTTCATGATCGGAATCTGCAAGCCTTCTTCGTAAACATCATTGCCGTCCGGACCGAACCCGCGTCCTCCAATATCGACGACGTGTGCCGTGCAAGCGAAGAAGCCGATATGGGCTCCTGCCCGGAATGTCGGCGAAACCATGGTGACATCGTGGAGGTGGCCGGTTCCCATCCAAGGATCGTTGGTGATGTAGACGTCGCCCTCGAAAATGTTTTCGCGGCCGATCTCTCGGATGAAATGTCCGACGCTTTCCGCCATTGCATTGACGTGGCCTGGCGTGCCGGTCACGGCCTGCGCAATCATCCGCCCGCGTCTATCGAACAGACCTGCCGACAGGTCGCCGGCCTCTCTGACCGAGGTCGAAAAGGCGGTCCGGATGAGTGTCGTTGCTTGCTCCTCGACAACGGCAATCAGCCGGTTCCACATGATTTGAAAGTCAATGACGGAACTGGCCATCTGCGCTTTCCTTCTTTACCAGCAAGAGGCTGCCGTCGTGCTGTCCGATGGCTGCAAAAGCCGTGGTGACGATCGTCGAGGTCTCATCTTCGATGATAATTGCCGGCCCGGCCACACCGAAACCAGGCGCCATATCGCTGCGTCGAATCTCGGCCGCTTCGACCATTTGCCGGAGTGCGGCATCATAAAAGCGACGTGTCCCAAGTTTCGGCGCCATCTTCTCCGCAGTCAGGCGCACGACTTTTGCGGTCGGCTTTAATAGGGTGGCGATTGTGAGAGACCAATTGGTGATCTCGATTTCCAATCCGTCGATCGTCCTGCCAAACAGCTTTCGGTAGGTGCTTTCGAACGCTTGTTTGATCAAAGCGGTGTCGGAAGCCGTGAAGTTCCGGTGCGGAAGATTGACCGGAATCTCCCATCCCTGACCCGAATAGCGCATGAAAGCCACGAGCTTGACGGCCACGGTTGCGTTGTTCGTTCCCGCAGAGATAAACGATCGCGCCTCCTTCTCAAGTTGGCCGAGCACCGCATTGACTTCCTCTGCATTGAACTCCGCGAGACGCTGAAAAAATCCACGTGTGGCTTCGTAGCTGAATGGGGCTCGCAGGAAGCCAATGGCAGAGCCGACACCGGCGCCGGGCGGGATCAGGACGGAATCGATTCCCAGCTTTTCGCATTGCCTGCAGGCGTGAAGCGGTGCGCCTCCGCCAAAAGCCACCATCGTAAACGCTTCGATATCCCGTCCGTTTTCGACCGTGTGCGCGCGCGCCGCGTTGGCCATGTTTTCGTCGACAATTTCCGTGATGCCGAATGCCGCCTCTGATTGGGTGACACCAGCGACGCTGCTCAGCCGTCGGTCGATCGCATGCTCGGCCATTGATATTGAAAGCGGGATATCGCCGCCGGCAAAATTGTCAGGATCCAAACGCCCCAGGAGAAGGTTTGCGTCCGTGACGGTCGGCTCTTCTCCGCCGCGCTGGTAACACGCTGGGCCGGGCTCGGACGCCGCCGAACGCGGGCCGACCTGGATGCGCCCCATCGTATCGACAGCGGCAATCGATCCGCCGCCCGCACCGATCTCGACCATCTCCACGACAGGCGTGGAAACCGGCATCCCTGATCCTTTTTTGAAGCGGTAGGTTCGCGCGACCTCGAAACTGTTGGCGGTCTTCGGCGATCCATCTTCGATCAGACAGATTTTTGCGGTGGTCCCTCCCATATCGAAAGAGAGCACTTTGTCGATGCTGTGCGCGTTCGCATATTCGGCTGCGAAAATCGCGCCGCCTGCCGGCCCAGATTCCAGGAGACGAACCGGCTGATCGGCGGCGGTTTCGACACTGATCAAGCCGCCGCCCGAATGCATCATGAAGACCTGGGCAACGATATCCGTCTCGCGGAGCCGCTGGACAAGTTTGCTGAGATAGTTCGCGACCTGCGGCCGCACATATGCATTGGCGATAACGGTATTAAACCGCTCGAATTCCCGCATCTGGGGAGACACGACCGACGACAGCGAAATGGACAGGTGAGGGGCCGCGGCTCTCAAGACGCGTTCGACTTCGCGCTCATGATGTCCGTTGGCATAAGCGTGGATGAAACCGATGGCCACAGCCTCATAATCGCGCTCGACGATCCGGCCGGCAAGCGATTCCACTTCTTCAAGATTCAACGGCAGAAGAACAGAGCCATCGGCGGCGATGCGCTCTTTCAGCGTAAAGCGATCGGGCCGTGCCACCAGCGGCATCGGAAGCCTCAGATTGAGATCGTATTGCTCGAAGCGGTTTTCCGAGCGCATTTCGACGACATCACGAAATCCTTCCGTGGTGATGAACGCCAGCTTTGCGCCGCGCCGCTCGATCAGCGAGTTTGTGACCAGCGTCGTCCCGTGGATGACCTGTGAAATGTCTTTGAGCGCGATGCCGGCCTGGCCTGCTGCCTTAACGATGCCTTCGAGGATTGCCTGTTCGGGCTGGCTGTAATTCGTGAGCACCTTACAGGTCGACAGGCCATTCTGATGTTCGAGTGCAATGTCGGTGAATGTGCCTCCGATATCGACCCCGACTCTCACCTTCACTTCGGTCATTCGGATGCTCGTTTATATGCTTTTGATCGGTGGGTTTTTCGGTGAGGGCATTTCGGAAAACCGGCTCCCACATCCGCCTTTGCGGCTGCACGCTTTTCCGGATCATGCTCTAGGGGCCGGCCAACAAACATAGTTGTAAGGGGGATGAAAAGGCAGTGTCAATATGCGGCATGATTGTTCTTTATACCGGCACGCGCACGCATATCCTGCGAGCGATTAATGTCAAATAGGGGCGGCTACGGACGCGCGACCAACGATGATGTGGAGTTCCGATAAATCGTCGGAGTGGGCAATCAATGCTTCGCAAGACGTGCGGATATGCGCGCCGCGGCTTCTTTCACCAGTCGCCCGATCTTGTCGCGGCCGTGTTCGGGCAAATTGACTTCGACCACCGAGACGCCGATGGCGGCAATAGCCGTGCCGTTGGGGAGGCAGATCGCGGCACCGGTCCCGACGACGCCCTCGCGAAACTCACCGGTGTCAAAGGCGTAGCCGTTTCGTTTCGTGAGCTCGATATCCGACTCAAGCGCTGAGAGGGTCGTAATCGTTCTGTCGGTGTATTTGGTCAATCCACTTTTAAGCACGCCCCGCAGCGACGAATAATTCGCGGCAATAATCGCCTTGCCGGTACCAACGCAATGAATGGGCGCGCTTCCACCAATCCGATTCCAGGTTCGGATCGGCCTCAAGCTTTCAATCATATCGATGTAAATAACGGACAGGTTTTCGGGAACTGCCAGATAGATCGTCTCATGTGTGGCATCAGCGATTCGACGCATCTCGTCTCGCGCAAGCTCGCGCAGATTGAGATTGTCAATCACCCGCCGGCCTACCCGCCACGTCTTGAGCGTCGCGGAATAGAGCTTGTCTGTTCCGTGCTGAACGTAACCCAGGGTCGTCAGTGTTTGCAGCAGGCGAAACGTATTCGACTTCGTCAGGCCGAGTTCGCGCGCAAGTTCGCTGACACCCTTTCCGGAGGAAACGGACGAAAGCGTTTCGAGCAGAAGCAATCCTTTGGTCAGGGTCGAATCGACTCTCGGCTCTCGGGAGAGATTTTCCTCAGGAGCTTTGGCAATCGGTTTGGAATTTTTGGATGGTTTTCGCATCAGCCGCACGTATCAAAAAATAACGAATGGTCGCAAGTGAGCGTCAGCCGCGCGAAACAAATCGAGGTGCCGCGTGGACTGTTATAGGCGGGAGGTCCCCTTCGAAACAACGAATTTCCACCAGCGCGGAATGGGCGGCTGGCCCTTGCGTCAAACGCGACGTTCGCCTGTCGTGAGTGAGCACGTTGGGGTTTCCATGGCGGTCACGTGCCGCCTCGGCATCGAAATCCGGATCGTACCAGGCGCCCGTCCATAGAAAGACTGTGCCGCGAGCAACTTCGTCGGTTACTTTTGCGCCGGCGAGGCAGCGGCCGCGTTGATTAAACAATTCGACAATGTCGCCGTCCTTGATGCTGCGCTCTCGCGCATCGTCGGGATGGATGAGCACCGGCTCACGGTCTTTGACTTTCTTGCTCTTGCTGTAGTCGCCGTTGTCGAGTTGCGAGTGCAATCGCGTCTCGGGTTGCCCGGACAGAAGATAAAGTGGGAATTGCGCGGCTTTGCCTTCGGCAACGTCCCGGGGCTCGAACCACGTGGCATGGCCTGGGCAATCGCTGTAGCCGAAAGAAGCGATCGTTTCGGAGTATAATTCGAGGCGTCCGCTGGGCGTTGGCAACCGGTGAGCATCCGGGTCCGCCCGAAAGTCGGCCAGAAAGACTTGGTGTGGCGCAGGATCCGGCAGATCGACGACGTCGCCGGAAATAAACGTGTCCCAATCTGGCAGGGTCGTGCCGTTTTCCCGCGCGATCTCGGATGTCTCGGACCAAAGCTCTCTCACCCACTCCTGGGCGGATTTATTTGTGCTGAACGTGTTGTGGTTTCCCATGCGCTTTTCCAGCTCAGCGAAGATATCGAATTCGGATATGGCCTCGCCCGGAGGCGGCACCAACTGCGGCATCGGTATCAGCGCGTTGTCCGAATGACCCCCGCAGAAATCTGTTCGCTCCTGAGGTGCCGCACATGGAAGAACGATATCGGCGTGCCGCGCCGTCGCGGTCCAGTTGATCTCGTTGACGATGATCGTCTCCGGCTTCTGGAACGCGCGCCGGAGACGATTCAAATCCTGATGGTGATGGAAAGGATTGCCTCCCGCCCACCAGACCATGCGAATGTTGGGGAATGTTCTCGACACTCCGTCGTACTCATACGACGCTCCCGGATTAAGCAGCATCTCGGAAATCATCGCCACCGGGATGAACGTCTGTACGTCATTGTGGCCTTGGGGAAATGCCGCCCACCGGAATGGCCGATCCGCAACGCCGACATTTGCGTTTACGCCGTAG
>DATAIA010000740.1:0-2844 GCA_036262895.1 Xanthobacteraceae bacterium | reverse complement strand
GCGAGAACATGGTGCGTTCTAATAGGGATAAATCGCAGCATACCGATGAGCGCGGGATGGACAGCAAGCGCATTCAATCGGAACAGTTGCAGGATCACTCAGCCAATCGTCTCGACGACGACACGGAATAAGGACGTCATTGGCGCGTTTTCGAGCGAGGTGGCCCCGGTTCGCGTGAAGAAAATGCGTCAGAAGAAGAAGAAGCTAGCGCGTGCTTCGCGGCAGAGATGAGCGGGAGGAGGGACCGCTGCGCTCTTTTAACTTGAAATACAAAATGCCCAGCAACAGGCAAAGGCTCGCTGAATTCGCAATGATGATGATTATGTCGCCCTGTAGAAACCCGTAAACAACCCAGGTCGCCACTCCCAAGCCCAGAATGAGAAACATCTTGAGCGAGAGATCACCCGCCGAGTTGGTTTCCCAGCATTTCTTCAGCTGCGGAAAATAGGAGATGGTGGTGCAGAAGGCAGCGAACAGACCGATACCAGTATTCATCGCCTAGCAATGAAATGCGCTGATGTTCGTTCCGGTACTAGCTGCTGTAACGCAGCGGCGTGTATTTCGGATCGCGTGCGCTAACAGAAATTTACCTAACGCAGCCCCAATACATTGTACCACAATTCCGAGTCGCCCGCGCGTGCCGCTATCCTGGGCGAACCGGAGGCCGTCGCCGACCGCTGCTCGCTGCTGTCACGATGCTCGGCTGTCCTCGAACTCGTCTGAGGTTTCGTTCGAGCCACCTGCTTCTGTTTGGCTGAGCTTAGGTCTGGCTTGGGAGTTCCGGTTCTGCTCTCACCAGTGGTCACGCTAGGCTGCGGCGCCCCACGCGCATCATGATCGCTGAGCATTGCGGCCCGGCCGTCTCCGGGTTTTCGTGCTGTACCGTGATGCTCCGTGTCGGGATTGGTGCGATTGCGCGACCTTGTCTCATCAGTCGCAACGGAATCAGCGGGTGCCTGATTGGCCGCATGATCGGCCGGCTGAGCTGCGACATTCTTTCCGCGATCTTTGGCGGTATCCGCATGGCCATCGCTGGACTTCATTGAGGGCGCGGCTGGATTGATTGCCGGGCCAGGAGCGGTTGTCGCGACCTCAGAGGTAGCCGACTCATGGCGATGACGCTCGATCATCTCCTGACATTGCATCGAAAAAACCAGATCACCACCGGCCGTGAGACCGATCGGCGCGCAGCCCCTTGGCACATTGTCAGTCGTTCGAAGCTTTGAGTCACCTCCGACGGCATTGGGCTGTTCGGTAGGTTTTGCCTCTTGATCGACGTTGTTTGAACGTTCGCCGGCGTCAGTGCTTGCGGAATTTCCGCCGCTGGCCTGACGGTCGGCTGCTATCCCGCTCATTCTGATTGGTGCGGATTTATCGGGAGCATTGCTGTTATGGACAGTTGTTTTCTCGGTCGGAAATGCCTCGGGCGCGGACAGCCATTGCAAGCCTGCATATGCGCCGCCCAACAACATCGAAACAGCAACAAGGTATCCGAACAGAGCAGGCATGACACTCCCATCCAGAATGAAGCAAGCCTCAGGTTACAAGCCTCAGATCACTAGCCTTGGGTTACCATCCTTTGGTCAGATGACATCTCCGGGCGCTGTTACCTCGAGCGATTTCATCACGCGCGGCAAGCGTTCTCAAGCGCAACAGCTAACTTGATCACTCAATTCTGGCCTTGTCCTTCAGGTCACGTATCCGCCGCTCGGCTTCCTCGCTCGTCGTTACGATTTCGGACATGTCTGGAACGCGCGCTTCCTTGCTCAGTCGCTTCAACTCAGCTTTTTGCGCTTCGGTGATTTCGGCCATGTTCAGGGCTCCGCTCGGCTACGCACAACGACTGCAAAACGATCATTTTGCTTTCGTGTTCCCGAGCGCTTTATTTTGATCCCGTGAGCCGGCGGCCTCTCAGCCACAGTCCGAACGCAATCGCGACCGCGGCGGCCAAGGCGAACCAGGTAATGGCGTATTGAAGGTGATCGTCCTTGAGATGGACATCGAGGGGGCCGGGCTTGGGGATGCCGCTTGCGGGTACCGGCCCCTCCAGATCGATATAGAACGGCGCAACGTTGCCCCAGCCCAGCACCTGCGCCATGTCGCGATGATCGCGCAGGAACCACAGTCGCTTGGCGACATTTGGCGCCGGCGTCAGCAGGCCCGCCGTTTCAGGAAAACGGATGTAGCCGGTCAGCGCCACCGGTTGGCGCGAGATGAGCGGCGCCACGACGCGGTCCTCCTCGGCCCGATCCTGCATCGTGTTCTGCACGAAGCCGGTATTGGTGACGACCGTCTGCCCGGTCGGCACCCTCGCAGGCAGGAAAGCCCAGGTGCCGGGGCCTGAAACATCCGCACGCAGCGCCGAGCCGGAACTGTAGACCATCGCGTCCGGTCCGGGCTGATACGTCGCCGTGAAACGGACGCGGCGGAATTCGTCATGCGCCGGAGTCAGCAGGCTCCATTCTGCCGCAAGCGGAAGCGGTTGCGGCGAGGCCGCAAGCCGCTCGTTGAGCGCCGCGATCAAGGCATGCTTCTCGGCCCGGCGCTGCAGTTGCCACAGCCCGAGGCCGACAAATACCGCGATCATCGCCAGCGTAAAGATCGCAAAGCCGGCGCGCGGCCGAACCGAGGCCTGCGCGATCATTTTGGCTCGCGATCGATCAGCCGACCCGGCGCGGCTTTGTGATGGAATTGCAGTGCGATCAAAAGCGACTTCATTGCCCGCAACGGCAGCAGCGTGGTCACCAGAATGAGCGGCAGCCACAACGCGGCGTGCAGCCAGAACGGCGGTTGGTATTTCACCTCCACGACCAACGCGCAGCCGACAACGATGGCACCCGCCAG
>DATAIA010000739.1:0-3445 GCA_036262895.1 Xanthobacteraceae bacterium | reverse complement strand
GGCGAAGTTTTATGATTCGCTGAGTGACGATCAGAAGGTGCGATTCAGCGAGGTCATGCCGCGTGATCAGGACGCCCCCCGCAAATCAGGTCAGCCCAATGGGGATGCCGCTCAATTCTGCGATAGCCGACAGAGTTCAGGTCTGACAGATCAAGCCGTACAGCGCATTGCTGAGGTCGTCCGGCCAACCGATGAACAGCGCCGGGCCCTTGAACAGCTTCAGGACGCGGCGGCGAAAGCCGCCGAGGTTCTCCGATCAGCTTGCCCCGCAGGAGTGCCCGCAGATCCTGTCGCGCGGCTTGATGTTTTGGAAAAGCGTATTGAAGCCATGCTACAGGCTTTGCGCATTGAGCGTCCGGCCCTGTCTGCGTTTTACAACTCGCTGAGCGATCAGCAACGCGCGCGCTTCAATACGCTCGCAAGTCAGCAGGGATGAATTAGGCTGAGATCACCGGCTTCTCCCGCCAGAACAGGGCAACGATCGTAGCCATGGCCAGCATCGCCGCGATGACCATGGCAACGCAGCCGGGCCATCCGGCGACATTCCAGACAAAGCCCGGCAATGCCGCTCCTGCGCTGCCGCCGATATAATAGAAGCTGACATAAAGGCCGACGGCAGAGGATGTGCCTTCAGGAGCAACTGCAGGCACGAAACTGGTTGATACGGCTTGCGACATGAATCCACACATCGCCACGATTGTAAGCCCTGCCACGATTGCGGGCAGCGATGGGAGCAGCGTGACTAGCAATCCGGCGATTGCGAGGGCAATGGCAGCGAGCACGATGGTGCGGCGACCGAACCGCGCCACCGCGCGTCCGGTCAGGGGGGTGACAATCGAACCGGCGAGATAGACCACGAAGATTGAGCCGAGCATGCTCGAAGAAAGATGAAATGGCGGTGCGGCCAGAAGGAAGTTCACGTAAGTAAATGTTGCAATGAAGGTGAACAGTACGCCGAAGCCGACTGCATAGATGGCAAGCAGCTGAGGCTTGCGCAAATGGTGCAGCATCTGACGGGTTGACTTGCTTAGTCCTGAAGAGCCGCGAAAGTGTTGTTCCTTGGGCAGCAGCATCGCAACCGCGACCGCGAACACAAGCGTCATTGCTGCCAGCAGCAAGAATGCGCTGTGCCAGCCGGCGAAGTCTGCCGCGATTCCGGAAATGAAACGGCCGAAAAATCCACCCAATCCCGATGCGGAAATATAAAGGCCGGTCACACCGGCAGCCTGAGCCGGTGGCCATTCCTCGCCAATATAAGCAACCGTCACCGCAAATATGGGCGGCAGCACAAGTCCTTGCACAAATCGCCAGCCAATCAGCGCATGAATGGTCGGGGCGAAAGCAACCATGATGGTCGGGAACACCAGAACAAACATCGCCGTGACGATGATCCGCTTGCGACCGACAACATCGGCAACGGTTCCTGCAAAAGGCGCAATCAGCGCGACCGCCAATGTGGTCGCGGTAAGGGTCATGCTGACATCAGCCGGGGTCGCCCCCAGTTCGCGAGCGAGCAGAGGCAGCACCGATTGCGGAGCATAAAGATTTAAGAAGGAGCAAAAGCCGGCGAGTGCGACGGCCGTTCGACGCTGATCGATGTGCATTGGAGCATGATCCGGAAAAGTGGATGCCGGTTTACGCGGACTTCGGGTGTTCCCGATTTCCGCCATGACATAAATTCCGCAAGTCGGAAACATCCGACTTGCAAGTAAAGATCATGCTCAGACAAGTGTTAGAGTGCGATGGCTGTTCAATTTTTTCATATCGCGCTCTAGTGCGCCATTAGCACCGGCAAGTTCGCGTGACCTAAAATGTGGCGCGTGGTGCCGCCGAAAATCATCTGCCGCAAGCGACTCTGTGTGTAAGCCCCCTTGATCAACAAGTCGCAACCGAGTTCTGCCGCTTTCGCAAGGATCACTTCACCTGTGCTGCGTTTTTCAGGGCCGACGGTCATGGCTTCAGCGGCGATGTCATTAAACTGCAGCGAGCGAACGAGTTGCGCTCCCGTGGGGCCGGGCACGGTTCCGCCCTCAACAGTGAGAACGGTGACGCGTTTTGCCTGGCGCAGAAGCGGCATTGCAAAGGCGGTCACTCGCGCCTGTTCGGTGCTGCAGTTCCAGGCAATCAGAATGTTTTCGCCCATTTGCCTGGGCGCTGACGGCGGCGCAATCAGCACCGGCCGGCCACTATCGAACAACCCGGCTTCAAGGGTCATCATGCGGGGGCTTTGTAGATCTTCGCCAGGCCGTCCCAGCACAATGACATCAAACACCCGCCCGTACGTTCCAACGAAGTTATCGCCGTCCGGAGCATTATCGAGCCAATTGAATGAGAGCGCAGGTTGCGGCTTTTCCGAGCGTGGCACACCATGTTGCTGCATGAAATTATTGAACAGTGCGCGCGCTTGAATTGCGGTTTCTGCATCCCGTTGTTTGACGGTTGCCATGGCCATTCCGCTGATCGGATCCATCGCGACGAAATTGTCGACCGCGGGACGCAACGGAAACCCTTCGATGGCGCTGTCGAATCGACGGGCTAGAAGCAGCGCCGTCTCCAACGTTGCGCTTATAATGTCGTGCAGTTCAATCGGAACGAGGATCGTTTTCATGCTCATGTCGTCGTCCCCTGAGCATCCTGCCTTTGACCAGGACAAGTTTAGCGCCGACCGCCGCCCTCTACAACAGAAGGGTATGATGCAATGCAGTGTTTATCGGTGGAGGGCTGTTTGATTGCGGAAAATGTAACGTTTTTCAGGGTGTTTCCGGCGTGTCCGGGGCCATTGGATTTATATCCCATTGATTAGACGGACTGTTTCAGTTCTGGACATCGCGGCATGAACATGCGAATCCGGCCGGCCTTGAGCCGATAGCGTGCGGAATGTTCAAAAATTTTCCTGTCAGGCGTCGCGAATGGCTTCAATATGTAATGGGATAAGAAGGGTGGAGGTTCGAGTCGATGTCGATTTATAGGCCGGTGACCGTGATTACAGGCGCATCGGCAGGCATCGGCGCGTCGTTGGCCCGCGTCTTTGCCCAACATGGTCATGAAATTGCGCTGGTGGCTCGCCGCGAGCAGCAGCTCATCGAGCTTGCCGATGAAATTGCGGCGGCAGGCAAGATCCGGCCGCATATCATTGCAATTGATCTGGCGCGCGCCGATTCCCCGGCTCGCCTGTCCCATGAATTGCTTGGGCGGGGACTTGAGCCGGCGGTGGTGGTCAACAATGCAGGATACGGTCTGTTTGGACCGGCGGCTGAACTCGACCGGGCGCAACAGGTCGGGATGATTGATCTCAATGTTCGAACGCTGACGGACTTGTCCCTGCGCTGGCTCGACAGCTTGGAAAGACACGGCGGCGGTATTTTGAATGTTGCTTCAATCGCCGCGTTTTTTCCCGGCCCTAATCTTGCCGTCTATCACGCGACCAAGGCGTATGTGCTCTCAT
>DATAIA010000738.1:0-2286 GCA_036262895.1 Xanthobacteraceae bacterium | reverse complement strand
CTCACCGAGTCCAAGATAGGTGAGGGGGCAAACCTCATGCGAATCATATCGATTTGCGCGACTCACATGCCTCGAGAACTTTCAGCAACCAGAGCGAAATCTGCGCGTCCGACCTCTTCGCCATCCTCGTTGCTGACAAGGACGGCAAAGCGCTTGCCGAGGAGCTCAGGCCGCTCCAGACGCCTGGCTATGATCGAAGAAACCAGACATTAAGAACTTAGCTTCTCTCAGCCCCGAATTGGTTCCGTCTTTCGAGAACGATAATGAGAGTCAGAAAGCGAACGACTAGCGTATTTGCGGGCTGGCGTGCCTTGGTCACGTCCTCGGCCTACTGCGAGCAATTTGCTTAGAAAGAACGCAGAGCCAGAATGGAGGCTCATCGGGCGTGAAACTCGAAAATCCCGCGAATTCTGGCCTTCCGACAAATACAATGATCGAAGTCAATACCGTGGGGCGGCTGCAATCACTGCGGCCGCTATGTGCCGGCAAATCGATCATACTGCCTCCTGCTATGGCCGGACGCGCAAGGTTTAAGAAAAGGAAACCGGAGGCATGCCGATATTCCGCATGAACGCTGGGCTGGCCTATGCTATCGAGCAAGGATGGATCGAGATGCACGAGAGCGGGACATATATTCGGTTCACTCCCTCTGGTGATGACCTGTTCTCATCATCGGCATAGCGTTCTCAGTAGAAGAGCGGATGTCGCGCCGAACTGTTCTCAGTAGGATTACGTCTTTGCAAAGCTTCGTTCACCATGACATCGTCCTACAATGGCTTGGTTCAAACGTTTCACAACGGCGATCCTACTGCCGAATGGCCGCAGGCTGTTGACCCTGCAGGACGCCTCCGACTACATCGCCGCGTTGCCGAAAGCGGAGAGCGATGCCGCCGACTGGCGTCTGGCAATGGAAGCGCTAGTGGCAGCGGCGGAGCACGGCGGTCAGGTGGAGCTGGCTTGGGCCGCACTGCACAAAGCATTAAACCGAGGTAAGCCGCCAATGTAGCGTCATTTTACCACGATTGAGAACGTATCAGTTTCCGTCCTACCGACCGTAGGCCGACTTATATCAAGCGTAAAGCTGTCAGTTCCGCGAAATCCCTTCATAGGCGTATACGATACTGCAAAGCCTTTCGTTGGTTTGCCGAAGCAGGGGCCGGGCCGATTGGCGAAACGACTGATCGGGATAACGGTGTTGATGGGAGCGTTGGACAGCTTTCCGCTTTTCGGCTTCTCAACGACCTTTACTATCCCGAACGCACTCTCGCAGCTTACCGGCACCCACGCCGTGTAAACGGCCACCTGCGTGGTCTGACCGGCCGAAACAGCTTTAGTCCTGAAGCGTGCCTCTGCGTCGGCACCTGAAAGGATTGTCAAAACGCTACAAGCAATAGCTCGTTTCAGTTGCCTCTGCGATGCACCCATGCGCACCTATAGTGCGGCTGGCACGTTCCCCGCCCCAAAGGCTAGTAAACTTGCGAGCCCGCGCCAAGTCGCTCAGTGAGGCCGAGGCATGGTCGGTCCGCATGGAAGGCCTTGGCGGCCCGGCCCAGCCATCCCCTACGACCGGTCAATGCCTGAACGGGGGTACGGCTGGCTGGAGATCGAATGCTGCGGATGCAAGACGCGGGCGAGCATGCCCTTGGATGCGATCCGCAGGGCGCGCGGCACGCCGATCTGGAAGCTGGAGCCGTCGTTCCGGTGCCGGTCGTGCGGTACGCGGCGCTACAAGCCGCCGGCTCGGATGATCAAGTTGACTGAGCAGGCCTTACAAGTGGGTGCACCCAGACGAGGAGCCGTGAAGTCCGCGCGAATTCACTATTAGCAGGCATCGGAAGACGGGCTCGCTAATTACTCACTAGCCTGCAAAGACAAGCCGATCTGTTTCGAGCAACCTGCCAGGATGGAAGCGTCGCGGAGGGTCATTCTGGCAACCCGGCGGTTCGATGCTGCACCGAGAACCGAGCGCGCTGTCACCGATTGTCAGCTGCTGCCCGATAAACGAAATGCGTAGTGGTGCTTGTCGCTAGAGCAATAACAGCGCTTAACGACGACATGCGTGTCGCCAGTCAAGGCGACACGCCGCCACCATTGAGCTAGGTGTTGCCGTGCCGGACGATTTGCCAGCATATCGAATCCTGATACGGCCCGTGATCGTAGCCTGGATACGGATTACCGTCAGATCACCGTAAGGTCCCCTAGTGCTGCAATTTGGAACCTCTCGGCGCGAAGAGGCTTCTTCTCCGATGGATGTGAAAGCCAGAAAGGCGAAGCAGCCGACGTCTG
>DATAIA010000737.1:0-3209 GCA_036262895.1 Xanthobacteraceae bacterium | reverse complement strand
CATCATCCTGGCACTGAAACTGCGGCATGGATGATTGGGCCGTGCGAGCGGGGCTCTACTCGCCGCCGCCACCACTCACTAGGCCGACGATATGCCAACCGGTTGCGTCTTTGGAATAGCAGATCTGATCGCTCGCAAGCGCATTGAGGTTGTTCGACGAGACATAGCCGAGTTTGCCCGTCGGCGTGACGACGCGAAGCCAGTCACTGTTTGAGCCGTTTACCGCTGCGGCAGGTGAGTTGTCGGGCAAGACTCTCACGAGATGCATGCCAAGCTTTTCAACAATCTGGGCGTTGTCTTGTGCGGCAGCTCGCACCTCTATGCCTGGGCTTGAGGGAAAGCCCCATTCGCCCGCATCGGTTCCTGTTGATTTCATCAGGTTCTGGAACTCTTCGTCATTGAAGTTTGGCGCCGCCGGCGCACACAGAATGCTTTGCTGGTCGGGAATGGGGCCGGCGGTCGGCTCTTCCGCCAACATTACAAGGGTTGCCCATCCCGATCCGTCAGAGTTGTCGAGACCGATGGCGCCAGCCAAAATGTCGAAGCCGGACGCTGAAGGGTCTGCGCCTTTTGCCTCTTCATTCTCCCAGAAGAATCCCTGCCTCACGACAAGACGCGCCAAAGCAGGGCGATCTTTGGTCCGGGCGATCTCACCGAGCCTTTTACGAAAAGCTTCAAAGCTGCGATCCTCGGGCTGAGCGGGAAGAGTGACCGCAACTGTCTTATAGGGTTTGGGTGGTGCGGGCTGCTGGGTTCTCAATGTTGACCCAGGTGATGTTGACCCAGGTGATGCTGACTCAGGTGCATCGCCATTTTGTGCCGGCGCCGAAGGTTGTTGCGCCACGGCTAACGGCATTGCCGCAAGAAGCAGGATTGATGAGGTGAGGCAAACAAGGCGCATGAAAACCTCCCCGACAAGAGTAGCCGATGCGAGAGACAGCTATTCAACGATTGCCGCGGCTGCGGGATGCCAATCCATCGGCACATGATTGGGCTGGCTCGCAATCCGTTTGAGCCACCCGCGAATAGCCGGAAAAGTCGTCAGGTCGAAATCGTTCTCATGCGCCACATGTGTGTAGGCGTAAAGCGCGATATCGGCGATCGTGTAGCGATCAGCCGCGAAGTACCGGTGCCGATCGAGATGTTTTTCCATGACGCCGAGTGCCTGGTACCCCTTTTCCATCCAGTCTTCGAGAGCATGCCGCTGCAACTCGCGGCCGCCTTTGACCATGGAGAGCCAGAAGCGGGCGGCGCCGAGATTGGGTTCAAGACTGTGTTGCTCGAAAAACATCCATTGCAATGTTTCCGCGCGATCGATCCGATCCTCCGGCGCCAATGGTGTGCCGCCAGCGAGATACCAAAGGATTGCGTTGGATTCCGGCAGATAACGTCCGGGCGCAACCTCAAGCAAAGGAACGCGGCCGCTTGGATTTTTGGCCAGGAAATCCGGCGTGCGTGTGTCGCCTTTCAATATATCGACTTCAATCAATCGATAGGGAATGCCGAGCTGAGCCAAAGCGAGGCGCACCTTGTAGGAATTCCCCGATCGCTGCATTGAATAGAGCGTAAACATCGCGGTTCCCGGCCTTCGTGCGACGCTGATCATAATGCCGCGCAACCGCGCGGTTTCCAATCATTGTCTCGGCGAATTTGTCGCAGTCACGAAACGCGATCCGTAAGGACTAAGCAACTGAGATGCAGGTTTTCTTACCACGCACCGAACCCATTATTCATTCCCGACGTGCATGGCAGTTACTCAGCCGCGATATGAGCCGTTTCGATAACCGACGCCCATTTGCGATCTTCGCTGGGAAGAAACGACATCAGTTCGTGCGGAGACGTGATGGCTGCACGCATGCCCTGCGCATCGAAGAGCGATACCGCCGGGGATTTTTGCAGTGCATTCGTCACGAAACGGTGGAGACGATCGACAACCGGCGCCGGTGTTTTCGCCGGCGCGAACAGCGCAATCCATGCATCGGCTTCAACACCGGAAATACCTGTTTCCTTTAGCGTCGGAAGCGCCTTGATGCGCGGGCTGCGCTTGTCGCTTGCGACCGCAAGCGCGCGCACACTGCCGGCCTCGATATGAGCGGCAACGCCTGCAAGCGTTGCGAAACTAAAATCGATGCGGCCGGCGAGGAGTTCGGTGATCATCGGTGCCGCGCCCCGGAATGGAACATGGACGAGATCGACCCCAGCTTTGACCTTGAATAACTCAGCGGTGAGATGGGACGCCGACCCGGTTCCGGTCGAACCGCAGGTGAGTGCCGCTGGGCTGCGTTTGGCAAACGCCAGAAATTCGGCGGCGCTGGTCACGGGAAGGTCCTTGCGAACGACAAGCACGTGCGGGATTTCCGCGATGCCGCAGACAGGAGCGAAATCCTTGATCCCGTGATAGGGACAATTTTTGACAAGGATGTGGTTGGTGATGTGGGTCTGGCTGGTGCCAAGCACCAGCATGTGTCCGTCAGGTTCTGCGCGCGCGACCGCTACCGTCCCGATAACGCCGGAGCCGCCACTGCGATTATCGACAGCGATCGGTTGGCCGAGTTCGGCTGCGGCATCCTGTGCGATCAGTCTTGCGACCGCATCGACCGGTCCGCCCGCAGGGTAGGGAACGACGATGACGATGGGGCGGCTTGGAAATTCGGCGGAATATGTTGGACGGACAGCGAAGCCGGTTGTTAGCCCCGCAAGGCCCCCCAGAAGGTGTCGGCGGGTGAGCATTTGAACAAGTCCCCCAAAAGCATGCGGGTGGCTTGGAGCATGGGCTTGAGATTTTGTCACGGGCTTAAGCCTATATCGCGGCCTGATTTCACCGCCTGATCGCGGAAACAACGAAATTTCATGGATCTGTTACCCTGGCGCCTCTTGCTGGCGGGCTGCTGGGGTATTAGGACCAATCCGCCCGGAAATCCGGCAATTTGGAGAAATCAATGGCCTTCCTTTCCGACACCCTGCTGAGCGTCAAGCCATCGGCGACAATCGCGGTTACCGATAAAGCACGCGAGCTGAAAGCTGCCGGCCGCGACGTCATCGGCCTTGGGGCAGGCGAGCCGGATTTCGACACGCCGGAAAATATCCGCGAGGCTGCCAAGCGGGCCATCGATACGGGCCATACGCGTTATACGGCAGTCGACGGTATTTCAGAACTTAAGGGTGCAATTGCCCGTAAGTTCAAGCGGGAGAATGGCCTTGAGTACAAA
>DATAIA010000736.1:0-8366 GCA_036262895.1 Xanthobacteraceae bacterium | reverse complement strand
GTGCCCATTTGGGGGTGCGCGCCGCCAAAGGGCATTTCAATATCGAGGCACGCCCGGACGTGGTCTACTCCCTCGGCAAGTGAGGGGGCAATGATCGTCAAATGATCCAGTCTCAGCATTTAATTGCTCCGATGGCGTGTTAGATGATTGCAAAAGTTGGCCGTCACGTCATTCTGTGCGTCCGTTTATCTGGGGCTATTGCGCGCGGCGATGTCAACCGAAGCGGAAAATGAAAATAGTGCGCCCAAACGTGCTCGGGCGTCTGCTCCTCATTACCACGGCCATCGTGAGCGGCTGCGCGCCCGTTTTCGGGACGCCGGCGCAGAAGCGCTTGCCGACTACGAACTTCTGGAATTGATTTTATTTCCGGCGTTGCCGCGACGCGATGTGAAGCCGCTCGCCAAAGATCTGATTGCGAAATTCGGTTCGTTTGCGGAAGTGATCGCAGCGCCGGCCGAACGTTTGGCGGAAGTCGAGGGTATCGGTGAGACTGCGATCAGCGCATTGAAGGTTGTCCATGCCGCGGCGGGCCGATTCGCGCGCGGCGGAGTGAAACAACGGGTTGCTCTGTCATCCTGGTCGTCCGTGCTTGATTATTGCCGCACGGAAATGGCGTTCGCGGATAAGGAACAGCTGCGCGTGTTGTTCCTTGATAAACGCAACCGCCTCATTGCCGATGAAGTGCAGCAAACGGGAACGGTCGATCACACGCCGATTTATCCGCGCGAAGTCGTCAAGCGTGCGCTTGAACTTTCAGCAACCGCAATCATCCTGGTGCACAATCATCCGTCGGGCGATCCGACCCCATCGCAATCCGATATCCAGATGACGCGCCAGGTCGCGGATGTTGCGGCAACCCTTGGGATTGCCCTGCACGATCACATCATTGTCGGCAAGGACGGGCATGCAAGTTTAAAGGCGATGAAGCTGTTTTGATCGATGCACAAATCGGTTTTACATTTTGAGCGCCGTGCGCATCGCGCGCTCTAAATCGCGTTGCATGAAGGGCTTCTGGAGCGTCGGCACGCCTTGAAGCGGTAGCGGAAGATTGGTCGCTCCGTAGCCTGTCGCAAATACGAATGACAAGCCGCGCTCAATAAGCGTTTCGGCGATTGAAAATGTCAGATCTCCGTTCAAGTTGATATCGAGAATGGCAATGTCGAACGAAAGCGACTTGGCCTTTTCCATTGCATCATTGAACCGGGATGCTGATCCGACAACCTCACATCCAATGTCCGCAAGCGTATCTTGCAGAAACATCGTTACCATGGACTGGTCTTCGATCAAGAGGACGCGGCAGCCGGCCAAGTCGTTAGGAGTTTGTGATTCCATTGCTCCTCGTCGGCACCCCCCGATGATCATAGTCCGCAGGATAACCTAGCCTCATCCGGGGTGCTTATGCTTATCACATCTCGCGTAAGAATTTCCTCAATGGGAGCCTCGATCGTACATATCAAACCTTCGGGGGCAAAGCTCAATTCAACCTTGCCTGAAATATCCTGCGCAAGCCCCTGTTCAATCAGGCGTGATCCAAAGCCGCGCCTTTGCGGTTTTTCCACCTGGGGCCCCGAGCTCTCAATCCATTGGAAGCGGAACATCTGCGGGTGGTTTGGCGTAATGCTCCAATGGATCTTGATCCGGCCGGTTTCGTTTGAGAGAGCGCCGTATTTTACGGCATTGGTTGCGAGCTCATGCAAAGCCATGGACAGCGCGAGAACTGCTTTCGGCAGCAGTTTAATATTGGGGCCTGAAATATCGAAACGGCTCTTATTGTCTGTGCTTGAATACGCAAAGACAGCGCCGCTGGCGAGTTCACATAAGTTCGCGCCTTCCCAATGTTCGCGAGTCAGCACGTTATGTGCGGTTGAAAGGGCGACGAGGCGCGCTTCTACCCCTTGACGTCCTTCGGCGAGAGACGTTGCATTGCGCAATGTTTGCACCGCAATTGATTGGACGGCAGCAAGCGTGTTTTTCACCCGGTGATTGAGCTCATCAATCAGCAATTTCAGGCGCTCGCGCGCAATGACCTGCGCGGAGATGTCCCGGAAATAGCGCACCACTCCGTAGCGTCCGTCCAAGGTCGGAATGCGATGGACCTGGCTTTCGTAATATTCAACAATCTGGCGGTCTTGTCGTTTGTGGATGACCTCTGGATCAAAGTGCGGTTCGCCTGTTTCAAGCGTGCGCCGAAATATCTTCACCAACTCGTCGGCGCGATCTTTTGGCCAGACAATATGGATCACTTCGTCGAAGTTACGTCCAATCAGGTTGGGAATGTCCCCGAAGAAGCGTCGCGCTGTCGGGTTCGTCTCGCGAATACAAAAATCGGCATCGACCAGATAAACCCCAATCGGGGCTTCGTTGAGCAATGTCTCGAACTGGGCGGTGCGTTGCCGCAGGGTTTCGGTGGCCCTTTTGTACTCGGTCAGTTCTCGGGCCTCCGGCACAATGAGAGTGACGTTTCCATTTCTGTCTTTCACCGGGTGAACCAGGCATTCGAAAATAGCCACGCCTCTGTCGGGCGTATTGAGCGGTAATTCGAGGCTGACGAATTCGCCGATAGATGCTCGTTGGACCGCATCTCGGACTTTCTCCGAAGCCCCTTTCGTATGAACGAAGCATTCCGTTTCCCAGAACGGACGGCCGACCATACCTTCCCGATTCATATCCAACCCGAGCGCGTCCAACCCGAGCGCCGAGCGGTTCGCCTCCAGCATGACGCCGTCCGCTGAGAGCACGCCGATATAGGCGTGCGTGCTGTCGAGAATGGCGCGCAGCCATTCCTCACTATTGTGCGGCGTTCGGTTTGGTTCGCTTCCTGAGTTTGGCTCGCCGGCAACACATTTAAGATTTGGTACAATACCTGTCATGGCTCCCACTCTCTACGCGACGAGGTCACCGGGACTCGCAAAACTCTTGCAACTGATGCGCTGAAAATGGCCGATAGTATGGTTTCAGGCTGAGAGGCGAAATGTCGCTAGGGTCATCGACCTGAGTAAAATGGTCGCGCTTATGCGTAATTTGGCACATCGCGCGCGCCGGCGACTGCACGCGCTCTTCTTATAATACCCAAACCTATAATACTTAAAAGCCGGAGATTAGCTACTCGCAAATGGTGTCAACGCGCATTCTGCCCTTGCCTGATCAAAAGCAGCGGTTGCCGGCCTTCGGGAATGCGTCGCCACGTGACGTTATCGCTTTCTTCAAACCGCCACGCATCGCCCTTTACGGGCAGTAATACGAACTGCCCGCGATCCATGCGCCAGGAACGCGGGCCGAAATTGCCAATGAGGGCATCGCAGCCCGATTTGACCCTTAGCGCAAAGCTTTCCGTATCGGCGGCGGTGTCCAGCAGGCTGATCTGACAGATCGGCTTACCCGGTGTGCTTGCGCGTGCAAACGCCCAGTCTCCGAACATCTGATCGGGCGTGTGATCGCGCCCCTCTGCCGCGGCTTGGGTTTGAAGGAAATAGAGGGAATCGCCAGCGTGGGAAGACTCAAATAATCCATTCTCGACTTCGGTAAATTCCAGGACGACCTTGCCCTTGCCGTCGATGAGGTGCAGGGAGTCGTTCTTGCCGACGGTCCAGCCAGATACCTCTCGCATCAACGCGAATGTCGTGCCGCAATTTTTATCGAGTTCGAGCATGCGGCCGCCGGGCGCATTATCAAGCTTGAAGGAGATAATGCAGGTCTTGTCCCGATCGGCATTTGAGAACTCCCAATTGCCGAGCATGGCCTTCGTCATGTCGCTTAAGGCAGCGGAAGACTGCGCTAGAGCCGATCCGCAGGCAGCAATCAGGAATGACAGGGCGATAAGAACGACCAATCTAGCTTGCATGGGATCCGCCAAAAATTCCGTTCCGAGAGTTCCACGCTTCGACACTAGAGCGCGATGAAAAGAGATTAAATCACGTCGCGCTCTATCCTTTTGTTTGAGCATGATCTCCGGGCAAGCGCTTTGCGTTTGTCCCGAGGGAAAACCGGTTCCCACACCCGCCTACGCGGGTGCAGGCTTTTTCCGGATCATGCTCTAATCTATCGACAGGCCAAGATTGTGTCGCACGCGGCGCATTCGGGAATACACGAGTGCGCGGAGTTCTCTTTTCCCTCTTTTACTTGGCCTTTTTACTTGGCCTTTTTTACTTAGTTTTGGGCGGCCATGGCGTTTCGGCCACAGGCGTCAAAGGCTTTTTGCCTGAAGCCCAGGCCAGAAGATTATCGACGACAAGCTGCCCCATGGCGTTGCGAGTATAGACGGAAGCGGACGCCACGTGAGGAAAGAGCACTACATGCTCCATCTCGATCAATTCCTTGGGAACGCGTGGCTCGTCCGCAAACACGTCGAGGCCGGCCGAAAGGATCTTCTTTTCCTTGAGTGCGGTGATGAGTGCGGGCTCATCAACCACTGACCCGCGGGCGACGTTGATCAGAATGCCGTTCGGGCCCAATGCTTCGAGCACTTGCATGTCGATGAGATTTTTCGTCGAAGGACCTCCAGGCGTGATCACCACCAGTGTGTCGACGTCGCGCGCCATCTCCACCAGATTGGGATAATACCGGTAGCTCACATCGGGCTGTTTGTTACGGCCATGATACGCAATGGGCATGCCGAACGCTTCAATGCGTCGTCCGATTGCCTTGCCGATCCGTCCCAGCCCGACAATGCCGACCGAGCGATCGCGCAAAGTCGAGACAGTCAGCGGGTAGGCGCCTTGCAGCCATTTCCCGGCCCGCAGGTGGCGCTCGGCTTGTGGCAATTGCCGGACCGTGCATAGCAGTAGGCCGAGTGCGGTATCGGCGACCTCTTCGGTGAGAACATCCGGGGTATTGGTGACGGTTATGCCGTGATCGCCGGCCCACTTGGCATCGATATGGTCGTAACCGACACCCATGCTGGAAACGATTTCGAGTTTGGGAAATTTTGCCATGAAGGCGCCGTCGACCGGCTGGTGGCTGCCCCCGCCAGCAGCAATGGCTTTCAAGCCCGGCGCAAGCTTGGCGATGAGGGCGTCGCGATCTGGCGCTTCCCACAACTTATGCAGGGAAAAAGCACTTGCGATTCCGTTGACGACTAGCGGCATCTGCGGTCCAAGCATCAGGACGTCGACCTTATCGCTGGCCATCTTCTATCTCCCTCGTCATGTTTCGAAATTGTTGGGTCGTGCAAAGCGGCCGGGAGGCCCGCAGCAGTGAAACTGCCGGCAGCTTTTGGGAGTTTTGCGTTCGGAGTCAATAGCCTATAGGTTCCACTCACGACACCGGGCTGTACGATAGGGCTTGATTTCCAGGCGCCTGCTGCAACATGATCGGTTTTGGTCCGGCACCGACGGATGCCGGGTCGTCAAGCCGTTAAGGCTGACCGCGGGCAGATAACGTTCGGGGTCAACAACAAACAAAAAATGCCGGCTCTACCGGCGCATGGGAGGAATGTGATGGCGCAAGTCGCAATTCGCGACGTGAGGAAAGCTTTCGGCGCGACCGAAGTCATCCACGGTGTCAACATCGCGATCGGCGATGGGGAATTCGTGGTGCTGGTTGGCCCGTCCGGATGCGGCAAGTCGACATTGCTCCGAATGATCGCGGGCCTGGAAAACATCACGTCAGGCGAAATTCGCATTGGCGATCGCGTTGTGAACAACGTTCCGCCGAAGGAGCGGGATATCGCCATGGTGTTCCAGAATTATGCGCTTTATCCGCATATGACGGTTGCCGACAACATGAGCTTTTCGCTTCGGCTGCGGAAGGCGCCGAAGCAGGAGATCGATCAGCGTGTGAAGCGTGCGGCCGATATTCTGGGGCTTGGTCCGCTGCTCGAGCGCTATCCGCGCCAGCTATCGGGCGGGCAGCGCCAGCGTGTCGCAATGGGGCGCGCCATCGTGCGCGATCCGCAGGTGTTTCTGTTCGATGAGCCGCTGTCGAACCTCGATGCCAAGCTGCGCGTGCAGATGCGCACCGAAATCAAGGAATTGCATCAGCGTCTCAAGACCACGACCGTCTATGTCACGCACGATCAGATCGAGGCGATGACGATGGCCGACAAGATCGTCGTCATGCATGACGGTATTGTCGAGCAGATCGGCGCGCCGCTCGAACTGTACGACCGCCCGGACAACATGTTCGTTGCAGGTTTTATCGGCTCGCCCGCGATGAATTTCCTCAAAGGGGCGATCGGGGGCAATGGCGCAGCCGAGTTTCAGGGGCCGAATGGCGTGCGCCTGCCGCTCTCAGGCATACCGTCGGGCTCTCATGGGCGTCCCGCGGTTTACGGGGTGCGTCCCGAGCATTTCGTTATCGCCGAGGACGGCGCGGAAGCGATCGTCCAGGTGGTCGAGCCGACCGGCTCGGAAATTCAGGTCGCCGCCAAACTTGGCAATGACGACATTGTCGCGGTGTTTCGCGAGCGGCACCGGCTCAATCCCGGCGACAGAGTGCGGCTGCGGCCCGATCCGAAACTCGTGCATCTGTTCGATGAACCTACAGGGAAACGCTTGAACGCCTGAACAATCGAAACCTAAAAAATCATATGGGAGGAATACCGATGAACACGATTACCCGCCGCAACCTTGTCAAAGGCGGCACTGCACTTGCCGCCGGTGCTGCTCTGACGGGCCCTGCACTACTCGAATGGGCGAAGGCCTGGGCACAGACCACGCAATGGAAGCCGGAGGCCGGCGCTCACCTTTCGATGCTGCGCTGGAAATATTTCGTCCAGTCGGAAGACGATTCCTTCATGGCGCTCCTTAGCGCATTCGAGAAGGCAACCGGCTGTAAGGTCGAGGTGACACGTGAATCCTATGAGGACGTGACGCCGAAAGCATCCGTCGCGGCCAATACCGGAGCAGGCCCCGATCTGTTCTGGGGTCTCTATTCGCTGCCGCATTTGTTCCCGCAGAAATGCCTCGATGTGACCGACGTCGCCGACTATCTCGGCAAGAAGTATGGCGGTTGGGTGCCCGCAGCGGTCGCATACGGCAAAAGCGGCAACAAGTGGATCGACATTCCGATCTGCATCAACGGTAACATGCCGAACTATCGAATTTCGTCGATGAAAAAGGCGGGCTTTTCGAAGTTCCCGGCCACCACTGATGAATTCCTTGAATATGCAAAGGCGACCAAGAAAAATAATACGCCGGGCGGGTTCGCCTTGGGGCATGCCTCGGGCGACGGCAATGCCTGGGTGCATTGGTGCCTGTGGGCGCATGGCGGCAATCTCGTCGACAAGGATGACAAGGTCATCATCGACTCGCCGGAAACTGCCAAAGCGCTCGAATACGGCAAGCAACTCTATGAAAACATGATTCCAGGGGTGGCCTCCTGGAACGACGCTTCAAATAACAAGGCGTTCCTTGCCGGTGAAATTCACTGGACCGGTAACGGCATCTCGATCTACGTCGCCGCGCAAAACGACCCCACGAAGAAAGATCTCGCGGAGGATATCGATCATGCGGTCTGGCCCGTTGGTCCTGTCGGTCGTCCGACCGAACTGGCACTGGCATTCCCGATGCTGGCCATGGGTTACAGCAAATATCCGCAGGCTTGTAAGGCGCTGATGGCCTACCTTCTGGAAGCCGATCAGTTCAACAAATGGCTTCAGGATTCGAAGGGGTATCTCACGCACGCGCTCAATGCTTATGACGCCAATCCGGTGTGGACGTCGGACCCCAAGCGCACTGTCTTCCGCGAAGCGGGCAAACGGACCCTCACCGCCGGTGGCCTCGGCTCCGTTGGCGAAAAAGCCGCAAGCGCGCTTGCCGACTTCCTCGTGCTCGACATGTTCGCGAGCTATTGCACCGGCCGCGAAGATCTGAAGAACGCGATCCGCATTGCTGACCGCCAGGCCAGGCGGCTGTACCGATAAAAATCAAAAGAGACGGGGAGGGTGGCTTCGGCCACCCTCCTTTGATCTGTTTGGGAGTGTTTGATGGCCGATCTTGCTCTCGGTCCCACACGTCTGCAGCAGCCGGGAGCCAAGTCTGGCGCGTGGCAGCGGCTTAAATCCAATCGTAATTGGCTCGGTGCCTGGTTTATGGTGCCGGCGGCAGCGTTTCTCATTCTATTTCTGGCCTACCCGCTTGGGCTCGGCACGTGGATCTCGTTCACCGATGCACGCATCGGTCGCCCGGGCATGTTTGTCGGGCTTGAGAATTACGAATGGCTGTGGGGCGATGATATTTTCTGGACGTCGGTTTTCAACACGCTGCTTTATACGAGCGTCGCGAGCGCCATCAAATTTGCGATCGGACTTTACCTCGCGCTGCTGCTCAACGAAAACTTGCCGTTCAAAGCGTTGTTGCGCGCAATCGTATTGATCCCGTTCATCGTTCCGACCGTGTTGTCGGCCATCGCGTTCTGGTGGCTGTTTG
>DATAIA010000735.1:0-5204 GCA_036262895.1 Xanthobacteraceae bacterium | reverse complement strand
GGTCCCAGCGTTCCATCACGGCATCAGTTTCCGCGCCTAGCAGGACTACGATCGTCGAGATCCACATCCAAGTCATGAATCCGACAACAGCGCCGAGTGATCCATAGGTCTTATTATAACTTCCAAAGTTCGCGGTATACCATGAGAAAAGGAGCGAAGCGCCAATCCAAATGACTGCGGCAAATGCACTTCCCCACGTGATCCAGCGCCATTGGACGATCTCGCGGTCGGGCCCGAAGCGATAGATAGAAGATAGCGCCAATCCGATGCCAATGAGCACCAGCGGCCACCGCGCATAGGCGAGGAACAACTCAGCGACTGTCCCGAGAGAAAGGAACTTTAAAACGATCGGGACAAGGATCACGCTCGCTATAGCGGCGAGCATGACAAGATAGCCGACAGCGTAAAAGCCAGCGAGATGCCGTTCAACTTTATAAAACTGCGTCGCTCATCTACGTTGTAGACGACATTCAGAGCGTCGAAAATCGCCTTCATTCCAGAGTCGGGGTGACAAAAGCCATTCGTCGGGGCTGGTATCACAAAGACCTTGGTGCAGCCTTAAGGCGCGCGACGGGAAGCTGATCGCACTGAACGTGGGGCTTCTTCGCATCGAACACTCGACAGTCTGAACGTGCAAATGAGGGCGGGCGGACTTTTGCGCTTTGATGGTGCCCGACCACGACCGAAATGCGGGTCGTGCTGGGCCCCCCGCCGGTTCGGCCTCGCCGAGACGATGTTATTCAACACGCGTGAGGCCTTACTTTACTAGCCGCAGTTGGAACAAAGGGTGCGGCCGGCGGTTGGAAGCGCGACGGAGGCTACGACTATGACCGATCGAGATTTCACAGCCGACAGCAATCACAATAGGGGCGGCGCTCCGGGAAATGTCGCTGGCTCCGTCGGTGAGCCCTTCGACCAAATTTCTCGTGCTGCGCGGGACGCCGGCGCCAAGGCAAAAGAAGCTGCCTCCGAGGCCGCAAGCGTCTTCGGCGATCACCTCAAGGAAATTCTCGACAAGCAGATAGGGCGCAACATCGGTGCAGCCGGGGTTTTTGCCGGATCGATGAAAAATGCAGCGAGTGACCTGGACGCCCACTCGCCGGTCGCAGCGAGTATTGTGCGCGACGTCGCCGGCAGGCTTGAGCGGTTCGCCGAAGATTTTGAAGATGAGACGGTCGAGCAGCTGGCGCGCAGCGCCTCTGATTTCACCCGGCGACAACCCGCAGTCGTGTTCGGCATCGCTGCCCTGGCCGGCTTCCTTGCGTTTCGCGCAATTACCATCGGGTCATCCGAGACCTCCTCGCCGTCGATCCAGCCAACGGAACCGGGGTCTGCGGCATGAAGCTACAGGATTCGGCGCTATTCGGTGCGCTCTCCGACGTGATTGGAGACCTGGCGGATCTCGTCCAAATGGAGATCCGCCTGGCCAAAACGGAGCTGAGCACGAAGCTTTCGCAGAAATTGGTCGGAGGGATTTGGCTTGGCGTCGCCGGCGTCATCGGCTTGCTTGCCGTGCTGGTCCTTGTGGAGGCGGCTATCTTCGCGATCGCGTCCTACGGAGTAGGCTTGCATTGGTCCTGCCTGATTATCGCCGGCGCTTTAGCGATTTTGGGTGGGGCCGCGTTCGCTAAAGGCCGTGCCGACGCTCAGGTTGAGCTGCCCCCCACGCACTCACTGCATCAGATCCAACGGGATATCGCCGTTGCGAAGGAACACCTCTCATGAACCAGCGAAGCCAGTTCAGCAGCACAAGCGATCGGCTGCTAAGTGCGGTAAAGCTGAATCCGGAAGGCCTTCTTCTCTTGGCTGCGGGAGCAGTGCTTTTGATGCGAAAGAACGGCTTCTCGGTCCATGCCGTCGACCGGGGGCGTTCTACTCATGAGGAGCATGCCGCGGCGAATGCGGTCGGGGGCACGACCGACTCTGCTTTCAGAGCGGCGGACCGAGCGGTGTCGTCGGCGTCGGAGTATGCCGCACAAGCGAAGCGCACGGTTGCCGAAGGTTCGGACCGGCTGCTGCGCACAGCCCAGAGCACCTACCAGGACACCAAGGAGCGCGTGTTGCGAGACAGACCTTTAATGGTGGTCCTGGCCGGCGCTGCCGCGGGCGCGGCTCTCGCGGCTGCTTTCCCGCCTAGCGATCTCGAGAAACAAACTATGGGCCCGATCGGGGCCCAGCTGAGCGATGCCGCCTCAAGTGTTAGCGAACAGGTCAAGGACGCTGCAGGCAAGGCCGGCGAAACATTGAGGCACGCAGCCGACCAACATGGGCTTAATTCCGATGGCTTAAAGGAGGTCGCGACCGAAGTTGCTGGCGCTTTCCGCACCAATTTGATGGGGGAAAGTGATCACGGCAGGTCGGCGGAAGCCTCCGCCGAAGCTCCTCGTCATGGCAATGGTGGCTAAAAGGAGTTGACCATGACAGACTCCGTGGCACTGTGTGAGCAAGAGGTTCAGGGTGCTCGTGCCAAGCTCACGGCGGACCTCGCGGTCCTTCGTTCGCCCGCTAACCTTGCAGCATTCACCGATGGACTGAAGCAGGAAGCCGTTGCAGCGAAGGATTCTGTCATCCAGCGCACGAAAGAGACCGTGCAAACTACCATCGAAGAAGTTGTGACTAACTTGAAGGCCAAAGCATCGGCCAATCCGGCCGCAGCTCTCACGATCGGTGCCGGTGTTGCTTGGCAAATAGTCCGAAATCCGCCGATCGTAACCACGCTCATCGGCGTCGGGCTGTACAGTCTGTTGCGAACGCAGGCTCCTGAATTTGTAGCCAGGGGCAACCTCGACTACGTGAATTACGGGAAGCAACGTCTTAAACAACAGGTGGCTGATTTCGGTCTCGATGCGGCCGGCGTAGCGGCCGAGGCCGGGCAAGCTATATCTGACAAGAGCGCACAGCTTTACGTCGGTGCTAAAGAGAGAAGCTCCAAGACCTCACGCAAACCGCCGCCGAAACTGCTACGATAGCCAGTTCGGAAGCCAGGGCACAGACAGGCGCTTTGGCTGACTCGGCCCGTCGGACGTTTCATGACGCGTTGGACCAGGTCGAAGGAATTGCGACGGAATCGACGGAGGTGGCTGCGGCGACGCTGAGAAAAACGACCTATAGCGCGGGCGACAGGCCACCATCGGTGTTTCGGACGACTTCAGTACCGCGAGACAGCCTCCTTCTCGGGCTTGCCGCAGTTGCTGTCGCAGCGGCGGCTGGCATCGCACTTCAAAAGCGTATCACTACCGATGTTTGACCCTCGCGCGGAGCTGTTCCACCCTTAAGGCCGCCCTGACACCGCTCGGCATCACTTGCTGTGAAAAATTACCGCCGGCCCCAATTCAGAGCCAAAAGTATCGATCACCCAAGTTCGCTTACGCGCGCAGTACTAATCGCTGAATCGCATGCCGGCTCTAGTCGACACGCGCCAGACAATGCGTCCTCGACGATAAGTACGCCCACCGTCGAGCGTTAACTCAAGCCGTTCCGGAAGGTCCAGCACTTCCGCCGTAACTAAACCGGCCCCGGCCGCATTGATGTCGCGTACAATGCAATTGGCCAAGGATTCATGTAGAACAATTTTAGCGGCCTTATCGACACGGTGTCGGTGCAATCTTCGACGCGCTTTCATCGTGGCTTTGCCCCTTTGGCCGGGATGTTAGGCCTCTCGCTGTAATATTTTGCAACTGTCGTGTTCGCAAACGGACTGACGTTAGAAACGCTATGTTTACAATCTCTTTGAAGACCCTCTTAAGAAGGCATCGCAAGACCGCGACCGGATAGGCTGACGAAATCCGCTGATCGAAGCCATTTTCGGTTCTTCGACCGACAATATTCCCGCCTATCCAGCGCAGCGGACCCGCTACGAGGCGCATGCCGTGAGCAAGCCGCGAAGCGACGCTTGACAGGTGAAAAGCTCGTCTTGATGGTTGTCCTATACCATTCGAAGGTCCGAATCGGGATGGAAGCAGATCTTGAGGAGCGGCTGGGCACCGGTAGACCGCCACGAACGACGGTCTACCGACAACGTCGCTTGGGTATGCTTCCGAGCGGTGCAGTGTCCGAGATCTGGCTGCCACCGTGTTGAATCGGAATGGGCATCCTGGTCATGCCGGACAACTTCGTGCTTTTGGTTAAGAAAATGGCCAGGCGTGGAAGCCCCGCCTGTCTCGCATTTCTCAGAAGCCTTTAGCGGCCAATTCGTCGAACATGGCAAATAACCTTAGATGAGTGTCAAAGAGGCTTGTCGACCATGACACATCCCTCAAGCACAAAATATTCGATTACAATCGCGGGCCAGAAGACAAGTATCTCGCTGGAGGCGGAGTTCTGGGATGCTCTTGACGAGCTTGTCGAAGCCAATACAACGACGCGCTCTAAATTCATCCGCGACGTAGCCAGGAATCCGAGCTCTCCTAATCTGACTTCATCTATAAGGGTCGAAATCCTGAGGCAATTCAGGAAGAAATCCAGAACCCTGATGGAAACGAAGCCGTAGTGGTGACCTCAACATTCCGGCTGCCGACCGTCGACGACCCGGCTACTTTCATTAGGCAAATGTCGAGTGGGCAGCTACAGGTCATTTCCGAAATGGGTCTGGATTCGGAAAGCGGGAGTTACGGTTGTGGGCATTGAGCGCGCGTAGCGACTTCGCCGTATAGATTACGCGATATTCGATGATGTTACCGGTTGGTTGCAGTATCGCAGCATAGCGATCCCGACAGGCGATGGACTTAGCCGTAAGCGAGCTACGGGCTATGATGGAGCCAGGACAATCTCTCCGGAATCAGAAAGGTTTTCCACACTGCCGGGCGCCCTGCCACATTTGCGACAAAATCCGCCTACCGGATAGCCTCTTTGCTAAGAGTCATCTTCACACCTAGCTTGGATGGTCGGCGGAATGGGGTTATGGCGATCCGATATAGCTGTTAGGCCGGTAGTTTTTTTGCAACTTCTGAGGCGGCCGAAATCATTGGCCTGCTTAGGCGCTGCGCTTGCGGCGGCGCTATTAACCCTTCTCACTGCGCCCCTCAAATTCTTGCCGAGTGCAGCATCCGATCTTAATCGAGATGTTGCGTTGCAGCCGCAATTTCCTGGTTCGATCGTGCCACACGCGGCAATGGCGGGAGCTAAGCTTTCCAGTGCGGCTTTCGGTTTTCTGGAACGGATCACGGATGAGGAACGTCTGACAAGGCGGTCGATGCGTTCACTCT
>DATAIA010000734.1:0-4178 GCA_036262895.1 Xanthobacteraceae bacterium | reverse complement strand
TTCACGTCTTCCGGAGTCGCAACGATCAAGGTCCAGAACACTTTGTATTTGGAATTGGGCGCATAAACGGCCGCAATCCCCATATGGGTTGCACCCTTCAACAGCATAGTTGCTTTATGCGGCGGGGAGTCCCGCCATCCGGAAAACGCTTCGGCCAGCGTGTGATAGCCCGCGGACACGTTTTCCGCCGAAACCCTCGTATTAAAGCCGGACCGAGACATCCGCTCCTTCAACGGGCGTCCGACACCGTGATCCGTCTTGTCACGGCTCGCCATCAGCCGCGCCTGTTCGCTCGCAAGCTTCATCAGCGCGGGGTCGAGGGTGAGAGGCGGCAATCCATTGTTGTGCCGATAACCGGAAATCATTGACTGCGCGGTTGCCGCATCAAGCTCCGCATCAGCACTCGCAAGCGAGCGATAAAAACTCGGTTGCGCCGGTTGTCGTTCGCGATCATCAAACCCCGAACACATCGCCAGTCCAAGCGCAATTGTCATCGCGGCGATCGGCCACAGAATGCGTCCAGTGCCCCTTTGTCGAAACAGCATCAGTAAAACCCCAGTCCCGAGAATCGAGGGGCAACTTGGCGACCAAAAACGAACGAAGTGTGAATGTCAGGTTTCCGGCTGTGTTTTTCGCTTGCCCGGTTTGGGCAGCGCTTGCGTCAAGTCATCCTTGAGAAACACATGGATATCCCGCTGGGGATTGGGAATGGCAATGCCGGCTTGGCGGAAGGCACGCAGGATCGCAAAGTTCAGATCGCTTTTGACGATCAGAGCGTAATCGACGTTCGACACCACACAGCGCAACTCGAATTCAAGCGCATTGTCGCCAAATGCCGCAAACAACACCCGTGGCACCGGCGAGACCATCACCTGCGGATGCTCGTCGGCACACGCCAGCAGCAAATCGTGCACGACCTGAGGGTCGCTGTCGTAGGCAACGCCGACTTTGATGATGATCCGGCTAAGCGTATTGGCATGGGTCCAGTTTTTTACCACGCCGCTGATCAGTTCCGAGTTCGGAATAATGACGGTCGCACGCTCGAAGGTTTCGATTTCGGTGGCGCGCACGCTGATGCGCCGCACGTAACCTTCTTCACCTTTGACCACAATGGAATCGCCGACGCGGATCGGCCGTTCGGCGAGCAGAATCAGACCCGAGACGAAGTTCGATACGATCGACTGCAAACCGAATCCGATACCGACGGAAAGCGCGCCGGCAACAAGCGCGATTTTCTGCAGATCGATCCCAAGCTCCGCAAGCGAGAGGGCAATCGCTGCGATAAACCCGACATAGCCAAAAACCGTCGAAATCGAGAGTTGCAGGCTTTGATCGAGCGCCGTGCGCGGCAAGAAGCGGGTGCTAAGCCAACCCTGCACCGCGCGCGTGATCAGGAGACCAATCAACAGAACAGCAGCCGCGCCGAAAATCGCCGTCAGCGATACGGTGATTTCCCCGATCTGGAAGGCGAAAACGGCATCCTGCATTGCTCCAAACACTTCGGAGGCGAACATGCCGCGCGGCGCCAGCGCAACAAATGCAGCAAATGCAATAAGCAGGAGTCGCACCAGGGCAGAGAAAATGGTCCCGATCAGTTCGAGGCTGCGTGGTTGAACGCCGAGGCTTGCGGCAATGGATCGCGCGCGCAGTGAATCCGCGCGCAGCCAGTGCTCAAAAGCGGTGTCGAGCAGGGCAAGAAGCAGATAGGCCGCACCAAGCACCGCGACAACAGCAAGAGCGCGCTCGGCAGCAAAGGCCGCAAGGCCGATATAGCCCGTGAGCAGCGCAACCGCGATCACCGTGACTGCCACCCAGCCGACCACGCGGAGCCACTGCCCCGGTCGGCTTGCTTCGGCAGGCGCCTCCCCCGAAACAACACGCAGCCGCAGCAGCAAATGCAAGATCAGCCCGCCGATCACAAATGCAAGCAATGCGTTGGTGGCAATCGTGATGGCAACCGGCGCAACGGTCGCTTTGTGGAGCACATTGAGAAAGATCGTTGCCCCGAATGCGCGCGCCGCCCAAACCAGATGCATGTGAAGCGTGCGCGCGGCGACATCATCGAGGGTGAACAAACGGTATTCCGGCCGCCCGATCGAAAACAACCCCCTGGCGACACCATGGCCGAAGCTTGCGGTGAGCACCGCAACCAGAAGCCCTCTGTTGACCTGCACAATAAGCTCCGGCAGCAGATCGAACGTGTTGAGTGTCACCAGGATCGCGATCATCACGATCGGCACCGCGACAGTCGTTTCAAGCAGTACCCGCGTGCCAATCAGGACTTTGCCCAGTTGCGCGGGATTTGCCATTTCGATCGCGGCATGCCGGCTGCGCCACCATCGGGCAAACATTACGGCGACAAAGGCCAGACCGGCCAACATTGCAAAAGCAATTGCAATCCGTGGCGCACCGACATTGTCCGCGGCATACCCCCACCAGGATCGGAGCAGGAAGCTGATCCCGCGTACGTCGCCCGGAATCGCGCGAGCCGCTTCGATCCAGAGCAGCGGATCAAGCACACTCGAGGTGCGCTCCAACAATGCGCGCGCAAAAATCATGCGTCGGCGTTCGTTGATGCGTTCGAGCATTTGATCGGCGCGCAGGCTCAGAAGTTTGACCTGCTTGTAGACGGCGTCGAGATCGCTGTACGTGCGATTGAGCTGCTCGCGCTCGGCGCTGATCGATGCAGATTCCGGCGGTGCATCCTTGGCCGGCGCCGGCCCGATTTCTTTCAGGCGCTGATCGGCCTGTGCAAGGTGCGGCTCGATTTCGGCCGAACGCCCCCGCAGTTCATCCCGCACCCTGGCAATAGCCCCGCGCAGATCGGTCAAGCTTTGGAGCGACAGGCCATCGCGCGCAATTGCGGCCTCGGATTGATCGAGCGACAGCCGGAAGGGGTCAAGGCTTGTCCGCGCGCTGGGCACCATGACCTGCTGCGCAACGGCGCCCGGCACCTGGGCAAGCATCGCAACCGCGAGCAGGAAGAGAATAGCGATATTTCTGCCGAAGCGCGTTCGAACCGACATGTCCCCTCCGCTCGCCCGGCCGAAGCCGAAAGCTTGCTCTTTTAGGCCCGTCATCCTGAGGAGCCGGCTGAAAGTCGGCGTCTCGAAGGATGGCGGAAATCGAACTGATCTTAGCCCGCCACCCGCGCAAGGGGGCAAGCCATGAGAGCTTACCAGCACGAAAAATGGCGCCTTTTTTCGACAGCAATTTCGTGGGCGGGGTTGGGAATAGCTTCAAGAGAACTGGTGGTCCCGGCGTGACTCGAACACGCGACCTTCGGTTTAGGAAACCGCTGCTCTATCCTGCTGAGCTACGGGACCGGCAGCCGGGGGTTTAGCATAGGGAATGGGGTTATGCAGCCTCACATTGGACCGGCTTATCCCGTTAACTCAAGTTCCCTATGCCGAGCGATCCGATCGGATGATAGATCTCAGTTTGCATTGCCCCTGCCGGACCTCGGTGCGGGCCGAATCGAAGACCCCGCTATCGCGTTATCCAGGGCGCACACTCAAAGTTCCTAGTTCAGCCTATTTTGCTTTTCTCGGAGGCGATGAGTTGAGCGAAATTGACGACTAACGGATAAGTTTTGGATCCCCAATGTCAGCGAAAGCCTTCACGAGATTAAGGCCTTCAGCAGTGGCGAGACATTCTGGAACGTAAATTGAAACCGTTACTTCCTGCTTTCCTCTCGACATTTCCGGCGGGTCGTCAAAGAAGAAGAAAAGGGTGACCTGCGAAACTGAAGCAACCGGCCTGCCCCGATACGAATGGTCCCTTTCTCATATTTCTGGAGCTGCTGGAATGTAAGCCCAAGGAATTCGCCGAGGCTTTCTTGGCTCATCCCCGAGAATAGCCGCTGCATCCGAATGCGCGAACCAACATGTTTATTGATTGCGTCGGGAATCTTCATCGTCATTAGTTCTGTTATTTTGTGGACAAAAGGTCCAACCCAACTGAACGGGTCGCACTGAAGTATTGATTGATCAGATACACCATCCGCGTGTATGTCATTATTGCACCATGGGTCATTGGACGGCATCAAGCGAAAATGAGCGATGTTGAGAACAGGTTGCTTCGATATTTCGTAGCTGTCGCTGAGGAGCAGCATTTTGCGCGCGCTGCTTTGCGCCTTGGGATCAGCCCACCCACACTCACGCATCAAATAAAGAAGC
>DATAIA010000733.1:0-10575 GCA_036262895.1 Xanthobacteraceae bacterium | reverse complement strand
GGCTTAATGGCAGCACGTAAGGACCTGCGCACGCGCCCGAGGTTTTATGTCTACCGCTTCGACAATGAGGACGGTACCGCGGCTTACATCGGGAAGGGGTCCAAGAACCGCCTTAGGGTGCAGGCCACCCGCTTCGGTACGCAGGGCTATGTGATCGCTAGATTTTGGCGGGAATCTGACGCCTACAAGTATGAAATTGTGGCCATAGCAGAAAACCGGCCCAGCTTAAACAGACACCCTGGAGGCAATGGCTCACGGGCCACGCCAGTTCGTCAGCCAACCAGGGCAAAATGGGAAATTGAAATGGAGCGGGTTGGCACCCGCGTGTACGCCGCAAGATTTCTCCTGAGCCGGTTTCTGTGCATGCTTGACCCGGCTAAAGTAGCTCAAATTAGGTCAGTGGCTTATGGGGGTTAGGTTGGGCGGCAGGTCTGCCGGCACCCCGAACAAGCGCACCCAAGATGTTATCGAGCGTCTGGAAGCGCTGAAATGTGACCCCATTGAGGGCATGGCCAGGATAGCCATGGATGCGAACAACCCGCCTGAATTGCGCGGTCGCATGTTCGCAGAGCTTGCCCAGTACATCGCCCCCAAGCGCAAAGCCTTGGAACATTCTGGCGAAATTTCACACACCTACGCAGCTCGCGTGCCCACCGGCTCCAAAACCATGGACGAATGGCAGAAGCAGCACGCCGATCATCTCAACAATCAGACCCTACAGTAATTTGGGATGCGCAGCCCCGCCAGGCTGCGTTCATAGCCTGTCCGGCTGATGACGTCGGGTTCGGTGGCGCCCGTGGGGGTGGCAAGTCTGACGCTGTCGTAGGCGACTGGGTCAGCCACGAGGACTATTACGGCAAGGATGCCATTGGGCTGGCCTTTCGCCGGGAGCGCACCCAGCTCATTGAGCTGATCGAGCGTTCCAAGCAGGTCTTAAAACCGCTTGGGTACAATTTCCACGAGCAGGAGAAGTATTTCAGGGGTCCGAAGGGCGGCCGCCTGAGGTTCGCCTATCTGGAAAGCGATAGCGACGCCGACGCCTATCAGGGCCATAGCTATACGCGGCTGTACCCTGAGGAAATGGGGACGTTCCCCAGCGAGGCGCCCATCAACAAGATGGTGGCGACGCTCAGATCCGGTAACGGCGTGCCGTGCCAGATGAAAGGGACGTGCAACCCTGGCGGTCCTGGCCATCAGTGGGTCAAGGCCAGGTATGCCCTGCAGGGGTTGGTGCGAGAGATCACCACCCAAGAGTTCATATTCGAGAATCCTTTTACCAAGAAGAAGATCACCAAGACGCGGGTATTCATCCCCTCGAAGGTGACGGACAATAGGTTCCTTGGCGACGATTATGTTGCCAACCTGTTTCAGGTCGGTTCCGAGAGCCTTGTGCGGGCCTGGCTTGATGGTGACTGGGATGTGGTCGAGGGCGCGTTCTTCGACTGCTGGGCGGCCGCAAAGCACGTCATCAAGCCCTTTGAGGTGCCGGCACACTGGCTGAGGTTCGGCAGCTTCGACTGGGGCAGTGCCAAGCCGTACAGCTATGGGCTGTGGGCGGTATCGGACGGCGATCTGCTGCCCGATGGCAGGCGCTATCCCCGCGGCGCGCTAATCCGCATCCGGGAGAATTACGGCGCATCCTCGCCCAATGTCGGGCTGAAGCTGACCTGCGAACAGGTTGCAGCGAATATCCTGGAGACGGAGCGAAGTGCGGGAAAGGTGGCCTACCGGGTCGCTGACCCTGCAATCTTTGCCCAGGATGGGGGCCCAAGCCTTGCGGAACGCTTCCTGCGGGCGGGTGTGCCGTTTAGACGAGCTGATAACCGCCGTGTCCCTGCCCATGGCGCGATGGGCGGTTGGGATCAGGTTCGAGCCCGTCTGGTTGGTGAGGACGGATACCCTCAGCTTTACGCCTTCGACACCTGCAAAGACCTGATCCGCACCTTACCGGCCTTACAACACGATCCCGACCGTCCTGAAGACGTAGACACGGACGGCGAAGACCATGCCGCAGACGAATGCAGATATGCCTGCATGTCGCGGCCCTACGTCAGGACAGCGCCAGAACTGGTGAAGCCCAGGTGGCCCATCGAGCGCACCATTAACGAACTCATCGCGGCCAATAAGAAGCGCCGCTTGGAGATGAATGAATGAAATTGCTGCGTTTGTTCGTAGCGGTGCTGCTGGTGGCTGCGCCGACGGTGAGTTATGCCGGCGTGACCCAGACACAGATCCCGCAAGGCCGCGGAGCCGTGGTCTACATCCAGCTTGAGGATGGAACGTTTGTCCCGGTTAGCGATGATAACCCAATGCCCGTTACCGGCGGCTCCGGTGGCGGTGGCGGGGATGTAAACATTGATGAGGTTGGGGGGGTTGCAATCGTTGGCGACGAAGTGCCCGTCCATGACCAGGACATGCTTGACGCGGTCAATGGCCCCGTGCCGGCTGGCACGAACACTATCGGCGGGACACTGGCCGAAAGCGCAACCGGATCCGCCGTACCTGCGAAAGCGTCTTATGCTGGCGCAAATAGCGGCGGCAACCTAACGGGTATCATCCAGGCTGACGCCAGTGCAAAAATCGACATCAGCACGGCCACCACGACCCAGCTTGTCGCCCTATCATCCGGCAAGAAAATCTACATCACCAATTACAAGGTGATCGCGGGCGGCACCGGCAATTTCAAGTTCGTCTATGGCACGGGCACCAACTGCGGCACCGGCACCACCGATCTTGAGGGCGCCAACAACCTGACCGCCCAGGCCGGCTCGGTGGCGGGTAGCGGCCTTGGACCTGTCCTCGTCGTTCCTGCAAGCAACGCGCTCTGCGCCACAACCTCGGCCGCAGTGCAGATGTCGGGTCACGTCGCCTACACCCAGTTCTGAGGCAGCGCCATGACCTCGATCAACGAGTTCACCCAATCCCGTCTCGACGTGATCCGGGCCAAGAGCCTGCTGGACCCCGCGAAGGTGCAGCCCGTGCCTAGAATGTCTCGGCGCGGGTTCCTTCGCCGCGGTGCGTCCACCCTCGCGGTCGCGGCTCTGCTCATGGGCAGCTTTGCGACGTTCTCGCCCAAGGCATTTGCCGCCAATGCGGTGGTCTATGTCGATAGCGGGGCGGCTGGATCCAATAACGGCACAAGCTGGGCGAACGCCTATACGACACTGGCGGCGGCGATCACGGCCAGCGGCACGACCGGCACCGACTTCTATGTGAAGTCCAGCCATAGCGAATCCAGCACATCGCTGGCGTTCAGTTTCAAGGGCGTCGCGGCAACGCCTGACCGGGTGTTCTCCACAGGCGTCACGAACAGCCCGCCGCAGACTGGCGACCTGACCGCTGGCGCGACTTTCACCAGCACCAGCGGATCGATTGCCCTCAGCGGCTATGTGTACGTCTATGGCTGCACCTTCAGCGGCGGCGGCACATCATCCAATGACTCGTTCTCTGCGACAGGCTCGCCGGGCGATATCGTGCTTGATACCTGCACGATTCTTTCGACCAACAGCGCTGCCGCGACCTTCTTTAGTTTCTCTGCCACACCGGGCACATCAAACTGCCGAGCCACGCTGCTCAATTCCTCATTGCAGTTCGCTCATAACGGCGCGTTCATCAGAAACCTCGGGGGAATTTTCCGCTGGATAAATGGTTCTGTCAGCAGTGGCGGCACCCTGCCGAATAACCTCTTTAGTACAAATTCTAGTTTGCGCGGCGGCCTTACCCAATTCGACGGCGTGGACCTGTCGGCGCTTTCGAGCAAGACAATCGTCGCCGCGATGGGTGTTCCGCAGATATTCCAGTTCACGAATTGCAAGATGCCTGGCACCGTGACCCTGGCAGGAACCCCGACTATGCCGGGGCCAGTCATCGACTTCATCACCAGCGACAGCGCGGCGGTCAACAGCAGCAGCTTCGTTCAGCGCCGTTACACTTATCAGGGCACGCTCACCGAGGACGGCGGCGTCTACAATCTCGCCACGGACGGCGTGAACCCTATGTCGTGGAAGATCATCACCACGGCCAACGCGAATCCGCAGTCGCCGTTCGAGTGCTTTCAGATTGCGAAGTGGTATGCCGCCGGCACCTTTGCGACAGAAGACATCCAGATCACGAGCGCGACCGGCTCATTGACCAACAATGATGTCTGGGTAGAGGCGCAGTATCTCGGCACCTCGGGCAATCCGCTGGGCGTGTTGGCGTCATCGCGCCAAGCGCGTCTACTGCCGCAGGGATCGAGCCCTGTCGCTCTCAATTCTGGCACCTGGGCGACGGGCGGCGCGGGCAACAATTACAAGCTGGAAATTCCCAGCTTCACGACCCTGCTTGCCGGGTTCGTGCGGTTCACCGTCAAGATCGGAAAGCCATCGTTGACGGTCTACATCGATCCGGTGGTGGCATGATGCGCGCTCTTGCGATTGCCGCCGCGCTGTTGGCCATGACGGGCGCCGCGCACGCAGCGACCGACGCGCAGCGTATGGTCGGCGGCGGCCTGTTTCCGGTCTTCGTCAACGGCACCGGCGCCAACCAGGCGAATGTTCGGGGCGTCTATGTCATCCAGACGCAATTCACGCCTCCTGCGGCGAGTACTGGATCGCGCATGAGCCTGACTGGTGTCGGCCGATGAAGCGCTGGGCAGGTCTGCTTATTGGCGTCTTTCTGACGGCCTGCTTCATGGCGGCGCCAAGCATGAGCGCCAACCTGCGTATGTACGGAACAGCGGCATCAACCAATACCTGCCCAAGGGGGACGTTGAACGCTGAGTTCGATGGATGCTTGGACGCGAGTCCTCTATCCATCTACCAAGAACCCAACATGAATGACTACTTCCGGGATAATAACGGCAGCCCGGCGGTTCTTGCTGTAAACCCAGGTTATAAAAGCGGCGAAGAGTTCAATGTCGCCGGCCGCGATTTCCCGGTTGGTCCGCGCATTGCTCCTGGCGACACCTACAAAGACCCCAATCTCTATTCCTGCCGAACTACTTCAGGAAGCTCTGTCACTGGAACCACCCTGACCGTAGGGGCGCTTCATGCAACCAGCGGTCCTTGCCGCCCCGGCCTGTATGTGTGGACCGGTCCGGCAGAGAGTGGCGCTCTGACGGGCAATCCCATCATCCTGACCTGCAATGGCGTTGGCGGTGTCGGCAACACTGGCGACACCTGCCAAATCTTCCCGAGCCAGACCGGAACCAAGAGCGGCCCTTACAAAGCGTCTATCAATCCAGGATGCTATTGGGCCAACAATAGTCCTTCGCTGTCCCGTTGGAATTGTGATCCTCGGTCACCAAACGATGGAGAGACTTGGGATTTCACGATGTTCGAATGGGGCCAGATTGGCGGGCATACCGGCTCCGATATTCGCATCACAGCTACCAACTCTGGCGGCCTTCCTTGCACGTTGGTTATGCGGGACAATCACTTCCAGGTTGACGCCACGACTGAACGCGCCAACTTCGTCAATATGAACCCTGGCACCAATTGCAACGTCATCTTTGAATATAACGAGTATGATGGCGGCAATTCTGGCGTTGCGATAGGGGCTCCCCCGGCATCATTTCCCTTCCCAGAAGGCACCAGCATGTTCACATGGGCCGGCGGGGGCACCATCGCTGATAAGAGAAGCGTGGTCTTTCGCTTCAATTACATCCACGACGAAGCGTCTAATCCGGTTCAGATCAGCTATGGCAACAACGTCACTATCACACAGGCAAATGTCTTCAAGCGCATCGGTCTGAATAACGGAAACGATACAGCCAACAACCAAACAGGTCTTCACGGTGCCACGATCAACTGGAATACGACCACCTCTGGATCAGAGGGTATCGTAAAGCGCTATAATGATGTCGCCATCTATCCCTATGGATTCCGCTTCGGCGTCACCACCGCGCCGTGGGCTGTTCTGTGCGGCATCGGGTCTGCCGGTAAGATCGACTACGAGCAACGCTTCACCACCAGCTACATGAACGCGTCCCAGCCGGGGTATGCCATTGCTCAAGTGTGGATCGACTTCTTGCGCTGTGGCGAGGTGACGCGATTTGTCGCGACCGACAATTACAGCAACAATCTTGGAATTGGCACATGCTTCCTGCTTGGCGCTGACTACGGGGAAGGAGGCTTCTCTGGCACCATCACGCCGCAGTCAGGTCAGCGCTGGTCTCAGTGGACTGTTTCGGGATTGATCGACAGCAGCATCCAGACGCTTCCGTATCCGGGACACGCCGTCAACACGATGCAGGGAAGCAGTACGCCGACATGGCGAGCGATTTTCACCGATCTGTTGAACGGCACCAGCCAGATGGATATAAGTGAAACGTTGGTTGGCGCCACGACCAATTTGGCCGTCGGTTCTCAGGTCTATTCGCTTGGAATCATCGATCCCAAACTGTACCCGACGTTGATCACACAGAAGCTCAGCAGTACCAGCTATGTCGTCAGCAATGGCACCGGCTCTGGTGAAACGCTTTCGTCGCAGGTTTTCAGAAACGGCGCGGTGATCCAGGATTTTGGAGCGCACAGCACCACTGCAACGACGCCGCCACCGCGGACGAACGTTAATGGCACTCTCGCCCTTGGTGGCGAAGCTGCGATGTCCTCGCCGTTCTACACCACTGCCACAGGCCCTGGTAACCGGCTTACTTTGTCGAGCGATGTCGTCCGGAATTACGATGTCATCACAGGTCAGATCATGACGGCCGACGGTCCCAGCCTTTCGGACGGGACATGCCCCAACAACAACTCAATCGCCAACCCGCCGTAATGTCCGGGCGTAAAGGTCGAATTGGCCGGCCTCCAGTTTGACCTTAAGGTGTCGGAAATACCGCTCAACGGTGAACCACGACAGCGAGGCAATGCAGTAGGTAGCGGCCAAAACCACAATCGCCTTTGTCCCTGGAAAATTAACGCTGGCCAGTTTCAGAAGCGGGAAGTGCCACAGGTACAGGCCGTAGGAAATCTTGCCGGTGAAGACCAGCGGCGGCAGGCTGAGGGCCCGGTTAAAGAAACCGCGGCGGCTTGCGACGATCAAGCCCGCGCTCATAACGGCGATCAGGGGGATGCCGGCAACCAGCATGGGCTGGGATATGCCGAACAGAGAGGCCGCGCCGATAACAGTGGCATATACTGGCCAGCCGCGTGAAATCTTCTGTTCCCAGCCTTCCGTGATCTTGAGGTAGGCAAGGGCGCAGCCAATCAGCAGCGGGTCAGCGTGGGTGTCAAAGCCGTTATAGAGACGGTCATACCCGGCACCTTGCAGCAGCAGCCAAAGCCGCCAAAGCATTGCAACGGCTATGAGGGCGCCTATCAGAGTGAGTGCGTGACGCCGGATCACGAGGAAGATTAGCGGCCACAACAAATAATACTGTTCCTCGATTGCTAGGGACCATGTGTGGCCCAGATAGTCCTGCGGCCACCAGCCGAATGCCCGGTTCCAGTTCATCAGGTATGTGGCGGCCATAACCCAGGATTTGCCAAGCGCGGCTGCATCGTCACTGGTGGCAAAGACCAGACCCATGAATGCCAGCAGGCACCACAGGGCGGGCATAAGCCGCAGGACGCGGCGGATATAGAAGCGGGCCAAGTCTATGCGGCCGGTGGCTGCGTTCTCAGCAATGAGCAACCGGGTGATGAGATAGCCGCTCAGCACGAAGAAGATTTCCACGCCAACCCAGCCGCCGGGAAGGTATTGCGTGTAGGCGTGGGACAGCATGACGGAGGTGACCGCAACCGCGCGCAAACCGTCCAAGGCAGGCTCGTATTGAAGGCGTTGCGTCATGACGCGTCCTGCGAAATTGCGCTTTCAATTTCAGCTTGCGTAGCCTGCCGATATTCCCAGATGCCATAAGCCCAGCGGCGATAGGCGAGCCCATGGATAGGCTCCCCGTACGGCGTGAAAAAACGCTGCCAGTCGAATTGGGCGAACCAGTGCCACTCGTGAATGTCTTGGGCCACGCCCCGCTCCCCAGCGATAGGGCGGGGAGTCTACCTCAACCTTAATCAAGAGCAATATGGAAGAAACTAGCGCCACACTGACAAAACCCCAGGACGCCGGCAAGGGCCAGGCTGGGGTTGTAAAGCGCTGGCTGATGGCCCTGGCCATCTCGGACAAGCAGGAAAAGGACTGGCGCAAGACGGCCGATGAGGTTGTCCAGCGCTACCGGCAGGAAGGCGAGGGGTATGACACCTTTGCCAAGTCTGCTGGGTCTAAGTTCAATATCCTGTGGTCGAATACCGAGGTTCAAAGGCCCGCCCTTTACCATTCGACACCCAAGCCTGATGTCAGGCGTCGCTACCGCGACGAGGATCAGGCTGGGAAAGAGGCGGCCACGACCCTGGAGCGTGGGCTGTCCTTCTCGGTCGATGCTTACGACTTCGACCAGGTCATGAACCTGGCGGTTCTGGATCTCCTTCTTCCGGGGCGTGCGGTGACAAGGGTGCGGTATACGCCCACCTTCCAAACGGTCACACCGCCGCCTGAGCTGCCCGCTCCTATCAGCCAGGACGAAGAGACAGGCGCGCCTGTCTACGCTCCGGAAGACCTGGACGAAGCTGGCGAGCCTATTCCCAAGAAGGGCGAGTCGTTCGAGAAGATCACCTATCAGGCGGTTTCCTGCGAGCATGTAGCCTGGAAGGATTTCCGCCGCGGGCCCGGCCGCACCTGGGACGAAGTGGAGTGGATAGCCTTCCGGCATAAGCTGACCATGGAACAGCTTGAGGCGCTCTGCGACGACAAGGCGGACGCCAAGCTGGTCACCCTAGACTGCGACGATAGCGAGGGCGACGACAAGGACAATAAGGACGGGGATGGCGAGGGCGCCAACCTGTTCAAGCGTGGCGAGGTCTGGGAGGTCTGGGACAAGACTGAGCGGCAGATCCTGTTCATCGCCCCCTCGGTCAAGGACAAGCCGCTCAAGAAGACCAGGGACGAGCTGGGGCTAGAGAACTTCTATCCCATCCCGCGCCCTATGTACGCGCTGGAATCGTCCGACAGCCTTGTGCCGGTGGAGCTGTTCAAGCTCTACAAGGACCAGGCGGATGAGCTGGACCGGGTAACGCAACGCATCAACAAGCTCATCACGGCTTGCAAGATCCGCGGCATCTACGACAGCACCATGGGCGCCGTGGCGGAAGCCATGAAGGCGGGGGATAATGAGTTCGTCCCCACCTCTGACGGCGCGATTGCGATGCTGGCGCAGGGTGGCTCATTCGACAGGGCCATTTGGATTTTCCCGGTCGAGAAACTGGCCGCGGTTCTTAAGGAATTGTATCTCAGCCGCGACCAGATCAAGGCCACGATTTACGAGATTACCGGCCTCTCGGACATCCTGCGTGGCGAAAGCGACGCGGACGAAACGCTTGGGGCGCAGCAGCTCAAGGCACAGTCAGGCTCCCGCCGTCTGCGTCGTATGCAGAAAGAGGTGCAGCGCTACGCCCGCGACCTGATGCGGCTCAAGGCCGAGATCATCGCGGAGCATTTCGAGCCGTTCATGCTGGAACTGATGTCGGCCAAGACGCTGACACCGGACGTTATGAAGGTTCTCCGGGACGATATTACCCGCTCCTACCGTATCGACATCGAAACGGACTCGACCATCGCGGAGGACGAGCAGCGCGACCAGGAAAGCATGGCGAAGCTGCTGGACGGCATTACCCGCTATGTGGCGGCCGTCGGCCCGGTTGTCCAGGCTGGCTATATGCCGGCCCAAACGGCCGTGACGCTGCTCAAGTCCTTCGCCCGCCGCGTCCGCCTTGGCCGTGAGGTCGAGGACGCACTGGATGATGCGCAGGGCCAGATTGAGAAGCAGGGTGTCCAGGAAAAGCCCGATCCTGAGATGATGAAGATCCAGGCCGAGATGCAGGCGCAGCAGCAATCCGCCCAGATGGAAATGCAGCTCAAGCAGCAAGAAATGGCGATGAAGCAGCAGCAGGCCGAGGCTGAGCTTCAAATCAAGCAGCAGGAGGCCGCCATGAAGCTGCAAATGATGCAGGCGGAAATGGCGATGAAACAGCGCGCCTTCGACAATGAGCAGGCCAGGCTGGACCAGGCCGCGGTTGCCCAGGCTGACCGCGCACGCTACGAGACAGACGCCAAGGTCGAAGTGATGCGTACCAGCACCCAGGCCCAGATCGAGGCGCAGCGGGCCAAGGATAAGGCCAAGCCGAAGGAGAAGAGGGCGGCATGAGCAAACAACCTTTTAGGTGGCTATCCAATCTGTATTGCCCATTCGATAATGCAGATAAGGCATTCTTGCAGAAGCTTGGTACATACAAGATTGGCAAGCCGCAAATTGCCCGAAATTCTGCAACACCTCTGACAATAGATGAACTGACGGATTTCAACATTGTCGGCATCTACACGACTGAGACTGCTTATCGCGAGTCTGCGCCCGCAGGCAAAATCACGCAGGACATGGCGCGCAAAATGCTGACTATAGATTTTGAGTCGCTGACGAGCCATTTGGCGAAATATCTGGATGATGACTACCACTTCATAGGCCGCCAATAGTGCCAACGTTCGTCTGGGACCGTGCCAAAGGCTGCATGGTGGATAAGGCGACGGGTGAACCGTCACCGCTCCCGG
>DATAIA010000732.1:0-1907 GCA_036262895.1 Xanthobacteraceae bacterium | reverse complement strand
GCCATCGAGCCGTTCTACACGACAAAAGGCGTTGGTAAAGGGACCGGGCTCAGCCTGCCAATGGTCCACGGCATGGCCGAGCAGTCCGGAGGCAAGCTCTTCCTCAAAAGCGCGCCGGGAAAGGGCACGACCGCAGAGATTTGTCTTCCCGTCGCTGAAGGTGAGAACGAAACGAAAATTTCCGAAGATCTCAAGCAGTCACGGCCTGAATTCACTCGCGGACTGAAAATCGTAAGCGTCGACGACGACCCCCTCGTCGGATTCAATACAAGCGCAATGCTGGAGGATTTAGGTCACACGGTTCTATCGGTCTCGAGCGGAGCACAGGCCCTTGAACTGCTGCGCCGGGAGCGGAATGTCGACCTTCTCATAACCGACCAGGCGATGCCCGGCATGACCGGTTCTGAGCTCGCGGAGGCCATTCTCGCCGAAAGGCCGGGGTTTTCTATCATCATCGCGACGGGCTATGCGGAGCTGCCGGAAGGACCAGCGCAGGCATTGCCCCGGCTCGCTAAACCGTTCTTCCAGGACGGCCTTGCGGACGCGATCGCGAAAGTGGCCCGCTCCTGAGAAGTCCGCGAAGCTCGCTCGAGCTGCTGCGTTCACGGCGCGCCATGGCGCCCCAGGCCCAAACCCATGAAGAACTATGCGGCGCCGGGGAACGTGTAGCCCAGAATTAACACGACCATATCGGCCCGCCGGACCTCAACGGACATCGGATAGCCTGCCGGCATTGCCTCACGCGTCGCGATGTCCTTGACCATATCGCCGAGAAATTCCGCGGCTTCTATTTGCGCTTCCGCATTGTCCGGCAGCTCAAGGCCCTCGGCATCCCTGATGAAGATGTCACCGTCCCGAATCGAAATAATAACGCGCCATGGAGCATACTCGTCAAAGCCTCAAAGCCGCGTGGAACTCCACCCTTTTGCGCTTTGCAAAACCGCTAGGTGCGAAAGAATATGTACCAGACCGCGGCCATCCCGATTGCGACCGTTATCAAACTTACCGTCAGGAGAATCAGAACGGACGGCTCGGCCCCGCTCTGCCTGCCGCGCCTCGGTAGGCGTTTCGATTATAATTCCGTGCTTTTTCGTAGCCATGGCGAACGCCCCTGAATCTTTTTCTGCTGGCACCAAGCCGGCGAGCCCCTGATAGTTCCTTGGTCACTAGCCGAGCGGCGCGGCACCGCACTGCCCTGACCGCCCAGGAGACGCCTGCCGTCTCGCCCAGCGCTGCCGGACGGTAGCGCCCGCGGGGCCTGCCCCCAAGCGGCGGATCGCGAACGCGATCAACCTGCGCGAACTTCAAGCGTTCTTCGTCCAGGAGCTCGCCTATAGCCAGCTCTTGAACGAAGCGGCGACGGATGCCGAAGCACAAATAATAAGCTTGCATCGCGCGCGACTACACGTCCGTCTTAATGCGAATTCCTCTCGCCCTGTGGGTGCTTGATCAAACCTCGGCAAACGGGAATGAGGAAAGCCTTCGGTCCAGTTTCAAGGCTTGGTCGAAGAGCGATGAGGCATCGATATCTCGATTTCAATCCTGGGCGGATGATGAATATCCAAAAGTGCATAAGGCCCAGATGCTCCATTATCACCCTTTTGCAGCCCTGCTGATACTCAGCCTGATCGGAAGATATTCCGACGCGGCGGAGCCTCGGCAGCGTGAAATGTTCTCCACCCTGTTCGAGGTGGCTCGGCAACAACGTTGCAGAATGTCCTGACAGCCTTCGGACTCGAAACACCTGCGGCAATCGAGGCCGCTGCGACGGAAACGCCGAAGCTGCTGGCGGGCGAAATCAACGGCCAGCTGGTACACGGGCCCGCGATAGTTTCAGCAACCGGCGGCCGCCCCGGAAGCCCATTTAAAGAAACACATTCTTTTGCTAGTTGTAGGCCGAGACAGGT
>DATAIA010000731.1:0-2589 GCA_036262895.1 Xanthobacteraceae bacterium | reverse complement strand
GGATCTCTGCGATCCCACCGGCGTCGAACAAACCGTCAAGGGTGATCGGCGCGTGACGCGGATCGGCGCCTTCTTGCGCAAGACCAATATCGATGAACTGCCCCAGCTTCTCAACGTCATTAAGGGCGATATGTCGCTCGTCGGTCCCCGTTGCCACGCCATCAACATGCGCGCGGCCGGTATGCTCTACGAGGAACTGGTGCCTGAATATCATTACCGCCATCTGATGCGGCCAGGTATTACCGGCCTTGCCCAGACGCGCGGCTGGCGCGGTCCGACGGAACGCCCGACGGAGGCACGCGCCCGCATCGCCAGCGATATCTATTATATCAGGAATTTCAGCCTCTGGCTGGATATGAAGATCCTGCTTGGCACGCTGCTCTCCGAGCTGCGCGGCGGCACCGGTTTCTGAGATACCGAGTTTCCACAGACCAGATCGATCAGGCGGGCGGCGAAACACCGCCTTTTTGCTTTTGCAGCACGCCTCAGCATAAATGCATCTTGTGTCCGGACAAAAAAAGCGGCCTTCAAGGCCGCTTTCTTGTTCAATCCAGAATGTCTACCTGAACCGATCAGTCCTGACCAACCATGCCCTGCAGACGGGTCATTTCCATGATGAAATGCTCAAGCTTGGACTTGTGCTCATGATGCACGACATCCTCAAGTTCCTGCTTCGCAGCTTCGATGCGGCGGGTCAGTTCGTCCTTGTTGAGTTCCTCCACCGGAAGGGCAGATTCAGCAAGAAGCGTGCATCCCGTCGGCAGGATGTCGGCAAAACCGCCGAACACAACGTAATCCTGCTTCGAGCCTGAAGAAGAACGAACACTCACGATGCCCGGCTTGATGGTCGTCATCGTCGGGGCATGGTGGGCCATGACCGTCATCTCGCCTTCAGTGGCGGGAATGACGACCTCGGTCACCATCTCCGACAGCAGCAGGCGCTCCGGCGAAACGAGCTCAAAGTTGAAATTGTCAGCCATCAGTGACTTACCTTCTCGGCTATGGCCTTTGCATCTTGCAATTTGGTCCCGCAGAACGGGCAGTGCATCATCGCATGATCGAGATAACCGAGACCTTCCTCGGTCTGAGCCAGTCCGACAACCATCATCATCACGCCATTATCGGCCCGGTAGATGGTCGGCGCGGCCGGTTCAGGAAGCTCTGCCACGACACTTTTGAGCGTGTCGCAGCAGAATATCTCGTCCTGAGCGTCGCTCATCAAGCGGCAGCGAGCTTCTTGGCCTTCTCGATGGCTTCTTCGATCGAGCCAACCATGTAGAAAGCAGCTTCGGGCAGGTGGTCGTAATCGCCGTTGACGAGGCCCCTGAAGCCCTTGATCGTGTCTTCGAGAGCAACCAGCTTGCCCGGCGAACCGGTGAAGACTTCGGCAACGAAGAACGGCTGCGACAGGAAGCGTTCGATCTTGCGGGCGCGGGCAACAGCGATCTTGTCTTCTTCGGACAGTTCGTCCATGCCCAGGATGGCGATGATGTCCTGCAGGGCCTTGTAGCGCTGCAGGGTCGACTGAACCTTACGGGCAATTTCGTAATGTTCGTCGCCGACGACCAGCGGATCGAGCATGCGCGAGGTGGAGTCGAGCGGATCGACGGCCGGATAGATACCCTTTTCAGCGATCGAGCGCGACAGAACCGTGGTTGCGTCCAAGTGGGCGAACGAGGTTGCGGGCGCCGGGTCGGTCAAGTCGTCGGCCGGAACGTAAATGGCCTGAACCGAGGTGATCGAACCCTTATGCGTCGTGGTGATGCGTTCCTGCAGCGCGCCCATGTCCGTCGCAAGCGTCGGCTGATAGCCCACGGCCGAAGGAATACGGCCGAGCAGGGCCGACACTTCCGAGCCCGCCTGCGTGAAGCGGAAGATGTTGTCGACGAAGAACAGAACGTCCTGACCCTGGTCGCGGAAATGCTCGGCAACCGTCAGACCCGAAAGGGCGACGCGGGCGCGCGCACCCGGCGGCTCGTTCATCTGTCCGTACACCAGGGCAATCTTCGAGCCTTCTTTCAAAATCGGCAGGCCATTGGGGCCTTTCTTCGGGTGCCCTTTTTCGTCTTCTTCGACTTTGAGCACTTTGGATTCGATCATTTCGTTGTAGAGATCGTTTCCTTCGCGCGTGCGTTCACCGACGCCGGCGAACACCGAGACACCGCCGTGCAGCTTGGCGATGTTATTGATCAATTCCATGATCACGACGGTTTTGCCTACGCCTGCGCCACCGAATGCGCCGACTTTGCCGCCCTTGGTGAACGGGCAAATCAGATCGATGACCTTGATGCCGGTTTCGAGAATCGACGCTTTCGTGTCTTGATCGACAAGGTCCGGCGCTTTTCGGTGAATCGGATAACGCTTGGTGAAATTGACCGGACCTTTATTGTCGACCGGATCGCCAGTGACGTTGAACAGTCGGCCGAGCACACCTTCGCCAACTGGGACGCTGATTGGAGCGCCCGTATCGGTGACGCTCATCCCGCGTTTCAAACCTTCGGTCGAGGACATCGCGATCGAACGCACCCAGCGTTCCCCGAGATGCTGTTGAACTTCGAGAACAAGCTTGGTTGGATTCCCACCTACGTC
>DATAIA010000730.1:0-2003 GCA_036262895.1 Xanthobacteraceae bacterium | reverse complement strand
GAGGTGACAGACCGTGCGCGAGCCAAGCCCGATTAGTCTTGTGAGGGCGACACTTAGGCAGCCCACGATCACATGGCAAGCATGGCCAAACTGCGTGTGACCGCGGGCGTATCGAGCTGCTTTCTTTGGTTACTTGTATATTGACTCCAAGTATTCGGAAACTATCTTTCCACTTACTCGAAGCGGTAGCCCGTTTGTGTTACATGGGCTCGCAGCCCGAAAGAAAGCTGGTGGCGCCGCTTCTCCTTACCGCTTTGAACCCGAACAGTTGACTGAGCCTCGAGCTCGTATCTTTGCAAGTATGGGTGCTGTGGTGAACCAAATTCCTTCCTCTTTCGCTTCGCCCTTGTTCGTCGGTATCGATGTCAGCGGCCCATTCCTCGACGTCGCCTATCACGAATCCTCCGAAATCTTTCGTCTGCCTAATGCCCCTGAAGGCTTCGCCGAACTCATCCACCGATTGTTGCCCCTCAAGCCGCAACTCATCGTCCTCGAAGCCACCGGCAAGCTCGAACGCGCCGTGCTCCAAGCCCTCTGCCAAGCCGGCTTGCCAGCCGTCGCGGTCAATTCCAAATGGGTGCGCGACTTCGCCAGATCCACCGGCCAACTCGCCAAGACCGATCGCCTTGATGCGCGCGTCATCGCTCACTTCGGCGCCACCATCAAGCCCGAAATCCGACCCCTGACCGACGAGCAAACCCAACAGTTGCAGGCCCTCATCCTGCGCCGCGCCCAGCTCATCGAGATGCTCACCGCCGAACAAAACCGCCGCAAGCGCGCTCATAAATCGGCCCTGCCCAGCATCGATGAATTCATCCGGTTCATTACGCAACGCATCAAGGACGCCGATCGCGATATCGACGCCTTCCTCCACGCCAACGAACTCTGGCGCAAGACCGAAGCCCTGCTGCGCTCCACCCCGGGCATCGGCAAAACAACGGCCGCCGCGCTCATCGCCTTTCTGCCCGAACTAGGCTCGCTCAACGCGCGACAGATCGCCTCGCTCGTCGGCCTCGCTCCATTCAATTCCGACAGCGGAGCGCACCGCGGCGAGCGCCATATCAAGGGCGGCCGCCACATCGTGCGGCGCGCCCTTTATATGGCCTGTGTCGCCGCTCAACGAGCCAATCCGAACATCAAGGCGTTTTGCGATCGACTACGCGCCAAAGGCAAAAAGACCAAGGTCGCATTCGTCGCCGGCATGCGCAAGCTCCTTACTCAGCTCAACGCCATGATGCGCGATCGCACCCCCTGGAATCCCCCACATCACGATCACTTGTGACTCAGCACTTGACTCTCAATACAGTTGCTTTCTTTGCAGCAGCAAAGAAAGTGACTGCCGCCCCGCACAGGGGCAGTGCTAATAAACCAATAACAAAACGGGATCCGGCGAAAGCCTTTCAAAGAAAGCGACTGCCGCCCCGAACAGGGGCCGCGCTAATAAACCAAAAAGAACCCGGGATCCGGCAAAAGCCCGTCGTGCCAGTCGAACCTCAACCGTACACAGGAAAGCGCTTCGTCAATTCAGCGACCTGCTCGCGCACGCGTTCAAGATTCCCCGCATCTTCCGGGCTTTCGAGCACATCGGCGATAAGATTGCCGACAATCTCCGCTTCCTTCGTACCGAATCCACGCGTCGTCATCGCGGGCGAGCCGAGGCGCACGCCGCTCGTGACGAACGGCTTTTCCGGATCGTTCGGAATGGCGTTCTTGTTGACCGTGATGTGCGCGGCGCCGAGCGCGGCTTCCGCAGCCTTGCCGGTGATCTTCTTCGCCCGCAGATCGACGAGCATCACGTGGCTTTCGGTATGACCCGAGACGATGCGCAAGCCGCGCTTCACGAGCGTTTCGGCCAGCACACGCGCATTGTCGACGACGCGCTGCTGATACTCCTTGAACTCCGGCGACAGCGCTTCCTTGAACGCAACAGCCTTCGCAGCGATCACATGCATCAGCGGTCCGCCCTGAATGCCTGGGAAAATCGCGGAGTTAATCTGCTTCTC
>DATAIA010000729.1:0-7264 GCA_036262895.1 Xanthobacteraceae bacterium | reverse complement strand
AGTTTCACCTGGTTCAGCGAAGGGCTGCGCGACGACGACTGGCGTCTCTACGGCATCGTCGCGGGCAAGGACGGCGCCATGTACGCCGCCCACACGACCTCGGGCGACGTGTACCGGATCACGCTCGACGGGAAGATATCGATCATCAAGAACCCGCTCAAGGATCCGGGTGAGCCCGTCTACATGATCCCGATGCCCGATGGGAACATCTGGACAGCGGGGCATCGGCGGCCGGGGATTCAGATCCTGGATTTCAAGCGGCGCAAGTGATGGTTGCCGATGCGCCGAAGGAAGGGGCCGAGCACGCGCACGGTCCTCCGGGCGGTGGTATGGGTGATATGGGCATGTCAGCGACGGCGCTACAGGTTCATTGTTTGATCAAGAAGCCCCGACAGGAAACTGCCGGGGCTTCTTTTGTATGCTGGCTACAGCATATGGCAGGCCCAGCGTAAGTTTCGTGGTGCCGAGGTCCGGGTGACCGTAAAGCGGCAGTCAACCACGACGCAGACGTGAGCCAAGAGCGGCAACTTCTCTTCCAAAGGTTCCTGAAAATAACGCCATGGATACGGACGTCCGCGAGCGAACCCAAACCTACCTCAACGCTCGGTACCAGCATCCGGCGTGGGTTCTGCTTGCTTCGAAGCGCGCTCCGCTGCTGCTGAGCTGCCTGCAGACGCTCTTCGAGCAAAGCCGCGACGGAATCGGAATGGAGGATGCGCTGCAAGCGCTGGCCGATATGCTGGCGCACTTCGCGCACAATAGCGACCTAGAAATCGCCACGGACGATTTCCCGGCACAAGCGCGGCGCGAGATGCGCACTTGGATCAAGCGGAGTCTCATCATCGAGCGGGATGGCCGTCTCTACGCCACCGACGCGCTCGAAGAGGCTCTGCGCTTCGTCGCAGCACTCGGTGAGCGGTTCATGACTTCAACCGCCTCACGCCTCTCGATCGTGCAGCGCGAGATTGAGAGCCTCGAGGCTGAACTCAATTCCGATCCCGAATCGCGCGCTGCACACCTGCGTCGAAAGATCACCGAACTTGAACGTGATCTTGAAGCGACACAACGCGGACAGGTAGAGGTCCTAGAGCCGGCTGAGGCGATAGAGCGTATCCGCGAGGTTTACAACTTGGCGACAAGTCTGCGTGCTGACTTTCGCCGCGTCGAAGATTCCTGGCGCGAGGCTGATCGCCAGCTGCGCCAATCCATAGTCAGTGAGCAAAGCCATCGCGGTGAGATCGTCGACAAGCTGCTGGATGGTCACGATGACTTGCTGGATACGCCGGAAGGCCGGGTGTTCAGCGGCTTCCTGCAGCAACTGGATCGCTCCATCGAGATCGACCACATGAAATCGCGCCTGCGTGCCATCCTGAAGCACCCAGCCGCGCTTAAGGCGCTCAACCGGAATCAGGAAGTGGAGCTGCGCTGGCTCATCATGCGGCTCGTTAAAGAATCCCGCGCTGTCATAGAGGCCCGCGCCCGCAGCGAGCGCGACGTCAAGGGTTTCCTGAAAACCGGGCTTGCCGCTGAGCACCACCGCGTCGGCATGCTCCTCAACGAGATCTTCCGCACGGCCTTGGATGTAGATTGGCGAAGTCAGGCAGTAAGACGCGCAGGCGGCCCACTACCGCCTATCGCCATTGCCCTCGCTGGCCTGCCTACGATAGAACGCCTCCTCTTCAAGGCGCTGGAAGACACGGAAAAGGCCGCCTTGGAGCTTGATCGCCAGAATGCGGACCTCGATCAGATTGATGAGGATTTCTGGCTGGCGTTTCATGGCTTGGATCGACAGGCGCTTCTTGACGATACGCTCGCACTCATAGAGAGCTCGCCTGTGCCGTTGAGCATTGCAGCCCTCGCTGGCCATCTACCAACCACGCACGATCTGGAATCGATTGCTCTCTGGGTAAGCCTTGCCCGTGAAGCCGACGTTGCGTTCGATGGCGGCCGCGAGACAGTAGATCTTGTTGCGAGCGACGGCACGCCGCTGCAATTTCATGTTCCGAAGGTCGCGCTAGCGGCAGCTGATGTGAAGGGCTTGGAGTGGGAACCGTAAGTGACCGACGAATCACACGCCTCTACACCGCGGCATATCAAGGAGGCGACGTTGGAACTCCTCAAGGCCGGATTAATCGAGGAGCTGCGCAAGCCGCAGCTCTATCGAGCGGCAATTGTCGGGCGTGAAACAATCCAACGTATCCTGGAGCCGCTCGATCTCGTGATGAACGTGGATGAGATCCGTGCCATCGTTTATGTGGCTGTGGCTGCCCAAGCCTTTGAGACAGAAGATGGCGAATGGTCTCATCCGCTGGTGCGGCGCCAGCGTTTGAATCTGGAACAGTCGTTGCTGATCGCAATCCTCCGCCAGCATTTCATTGTGCACGAGCAGAAAGCAGGAGTAGGCGCAGGCGGAGCACAGGTGGCGCTAGATGATCTCTTACCGCGCTTGCGCGACTACCTGGGGCACTTGGGTAGCGATGCCCAAGAGGACAAACGGCTCAGGAATCTGCTGGAACAACTGAAGGTTCACGGTATCGTGTCAGAGATCGAAGCGGGTGATCACGTCACGATCCGACCCATCATCGCCCACCTCGCAAGTCCCGCGAATCTGCAGAACCTTCTGCTAGCGCTTAAGACTGAAGCTTCAACCATCGGAACTGCGGGCCAGGAGGATCGGCGCTGATGGAGGCGGCGACACCCTCAACATCCGGCGCTCCGGCCACGCCGGCCTTCATTCTCACGCAGCTGGATCTGTACAACTGGGGTGCGTTCGGTGGGCGGCATTCGGCCGAGATCAACGCGGCGGGTACTGCCGTCATTGGTCCTACGGGCAGCGGGAAAACAACACTAATCGATGCCCTAATGACACTGCTGGTGCCCAATCCGCGCTACAACCTTGCATCGACGGGAGGAGAGAGCGACCGAGATCTGATCTCCTATATTCGCGGCGTTTCCGGTGCCGGCAACGACAGCGGCGACAATCAGCACATTGCCAGGTCAGGAGCTACCCAAGCCGGCATTGCCGCTCGTTTCTGGAACGGTACGGAGGCGCTGACAATCGCCGCAGTGTTCTGGCTGGAAGATTCTAGTTCCGCAACCAGCGACGTGAGTCGCCGCTGGATCTTCTCGCAGGTTCCTGAGCAGAGCCTAGATACCTGGCTGGAAGCCCTGCATTCCGGCGGTGCACGGCAGCTCGGGCAACTGGCGCGTGATACGGTCAATCTTCACATCGAGCAGAACAAGCAGACCTATCTGGCCCGTGTGCGGGGGTTCTTCGAGGTTGGTGACAATGCGTTCACGCTGTTGAATCGTGCCGCGGGCATCAAGCAGCTGAACAGCATCGACGAAATATTCCGAGAGCTGGTCCTCGATGACACCTCTGCCTTCGAGCGCGCTGCCAAGGTTGCCACGGAGTTCGATGATCTCACCGCCATCCATGAGGAACTGGAAATAGCTCGGCATCAGCAGCGCTCGCTTCAACCCATAGATGAAAGCTGGAGAAAGCGTATCGCCCTGCTGAATCAGCAGGCACGCCAGCGCGTGCTGCGGTCGGCGCTGCCGGTCTGGTATGCGATTCACGGCCACCGATTGTGGAGCGAGGAAGCTGACCGCATCGGGGCGCAGTTCAGCGTACATCAAGCCCAGGCGGACGAACTGGTCGCGCGCATCGGCTCCCTAGCTGACAGGAGCCAGGCGCTGCGCGATATCTACCTCCAAGTCGGCGGGACCAGCATCGAGCAGCTACGCGGTCAGATCGATACCCAGAAGCAGCTGCTTATTCAGCGGCGACGAAATGCTGAAGACTACCAGCGACTGGCCAGGACGTTCGGTCTAAGCGAGGATCTCGCATCAGTTGCAGTTGTCGCGAATCAGGTACGCGGCCGCGAACTCATGGCAAGTCATGACAGTTTGCTCGCGGATCAGAAGCAGGCTGCCTGGCAACTAGGAGCAACACAGCAGCGACACCAGGAGGAACTGAACCGGTTGGATGCGGAGCAGCAACAGGCCCGTTCTCGTCCGGGCTCCAATATTCCCGGAGACCATCAGCAATTCCGAGCAGACCTGGCCGCCGAGCTGGATATTGCGGAGGATCTTCTCCCTTTCGTGGGAGAACTCATCGAAGTGAAGCCGGAGGAGCGTGGTTGGCGCGGCGCCATCGAGCGCGCGGTCGGCGGCGATCGGTTGCGGGTCATGGTTCCGCCGGAGCACATCCGGCGAGCGCTGCACTGGGTGAACCGGCGGCACAACCGTCTGCATGTACGCCTTCTCGAAGTAGACACTAGATCGGATGCGCCCGCCTTTTTGTCGGATGGCTATACGCGCAAACTCAGGTACAAGACGCACCCTTATCTCGATGCGCTTCTGCGATTTATGGCGACCCGCGACCGGCATTGCGTTGCCTCGTCCGCAGAACTGCACGTCTCGCCCTACGCTCTGACTATCGAGGGGGCCATGTCTGATCGCGTTGGCCGCTTCCAGAAGCAGGACCAGCGTCGTCTCGACCAGGACTGGTATACAGGCTTCGACAACAGGGACCGATTGGCCAGCCTCGACTTTGATCTGGGTCAAGCTAGGCAGGCATTGGGAGAGGTCCGCACAAGTCATGAACAGGCGCAGCAGCGTGCGGAGCAAACGGAGCAGCGTCTCAAGATCTTGCGACAGCTTGTTGAAATGGATCCGGCGGCCATCGATCTGGCGTCCGCGGAAAGTACCCTTGAGACCCTTCAGAGCCGATTGGAGTATCTCAGCGATCCGGCTGGCGATGCTGAGAAGGCGCGTCAGGAATGGCAGCAGGTGGAGTCCACTCTGCGGGATCTGCGTGCTTTAGAAAAGAAGATCAACGGGGAGGTCGCTGTTCTCAAAGAGCAGGAAGTCACGGCCAGAGCAGCATCGGATCGCTACTTCGCTCGCATCGGTGCAGGACTCGACGACCGGCAGAGATCCGTCGCCGATGAGGAACTTGAGCCGTTAACTGCGGAGATGCGGGTGCAACTTGATGAGGTCGAGCGCAAAGCGACCGAAAAGGTGACGGGAATCGCCACTGCTCTGAATGATGACCTCAAGGCTTGCGAGCTACGCCTCACGACGCAAATGGGCGTTGCGCAGAGAGCGGATACCGGTGCACTCGCCGAGGTGGGAAATGAAATGCAGGACGTACCTGCCTACCTCGAACGTCTTCGGCAACTCATCGAGGAGGGCCTGCCGGAAAAACAGCAGCGATTCCTTAGCTACCTCAACCAGTCCTCCGACCAGGGGGTCACCCAGCTCCTGAGTGACATCGAGAACGAAGTCACAACCATCGAGGAGCGGATCGACGATCTCAACCGCACGCTGCGCCGCGTCAACTTTCAACCAGGCAGGTATTTGCAGCTCGTACCCAGACGCATCGTGCATGAATCACTGCGTTCGCTGGATGCGGCGCGACGGCACCTTCGTTCCGCCGCTCTGAAGGACGATCAGGGAGAAAGCCACTTTGCCGCTCTGAGGCGTGTAGTGGACCTGCTTCGTGATGCAGCAGACCGAAAAAAGACGCTGGGTGCGCGAGCGCTGCTCGATCCTCGCTACCGGCTCCAGTTTTTCGTTCATGTCCTGGAGCGCGCAACCGACGTGATCGCCGAAATACGCACCAGCTCCGAAGGAGGCAGCGGCGGCGAAAAGGAAGGCATCGCGAGCTATGTACTTACCGCATCCCTGAGCTATGCGCTTTGTCCGGACGACGGTGATCACCCCTTGTTCGGCACCATTGTTCTTGATGAAGCTTTTTCCAGAAGCTCTCGCGCGGCGGCCGGTCGAATCATCAGCGCACTGCGAGAATTCGGTTTGCATCCCTTGTTCGTTACGCCGAACAAGGAGATACCTTTGCTGAGGGCTCATACCCGTTCCGCGATAGTCGTACACCGAAAAGGCCAACGGGCTACGTTGACTTCCATCAGTTGGGAGGAGCTGGACTCGAAGGCCAGAGGCGCCTCCGCCGAAAGCGCGTCATGAAATCGCCAGCGCTTCTTGCCAAGCGCCTGCTAAAGCAATGGCAGAGTCCGGAATATCGAGCGAAGCGCCTGCTCGATCCGAAAGTCTGGCCGATCTCGTTACCCATAGGCAGGCCGACGGTCTCGGAGTTTTCCAACGAGCCACGGCTTGTTCGGGAACACGTTCAGCTATGGCGAGCCGTACAGACAGGCGAGGTGAAGTGGGAGAGCGTTTCCTATCGCGCGGGAGGGGAGGCCGTACAGATTCCCACGCACTGGTTGCTACGAACTCCTGCAGAGTGGGTCGCCGCGACCGCCGACTCCGCGGCCGTACGGGAGCATAGCGACCTCGCGGAATGTCTTACCCATGCGCCTTCCGCATTTCACAACGCGCTGACACGCGGACTGCGTAACTTTCCCGGCTGCAGTATCAAGGAGGCCCTGCAAGCGATAGATCTCGCAATTCAACTCGAACCTGGATGCGCACTGGGCCGTCCCTTGCGCTCACTTGCCCTTGCTGGCATTGACAGCAAATTTTTTGAGCGCCATCGCACGTTGGTTCAACAGCTACTGGATGCACGCTTCGACGGGCAGGTCAGTGAGCAGGGGCTCGAAAGTTTTCTCGGTGCTCTGGACGAGAACGATCATTGGCTGCTGGTCGCGCCGCTCGGGCAAGGTCTTCTGCCATTCAGCCGCCTATCTGTGCCGGCGGCGGAATTGGTATTGGCCGGGCTGGGAGGTTCGCATTTGTTGATCGTCGAGAACGAGCGTTGTCTTCACCAGCTGCCGCAGCTTTCGGACACCACTGCTGTCCTTGGATCCGGTTTCAACCTGGCGTGGATGCGTACTGGGTGGGTCAGCAACAAGGTGATCGGATACTGGGGAGATCTCGATACATGGGGTCTTTCGATGCTCGCGGTAGCGCGAGCGCACCAACCCGGGCTCGACGCCTTATTGATGGATCGACTTACTTTTGACACCCACGCATCGCTAGCCGTCGTTGAGCCGCTTTCGGCCGGCGACATTCCACCTGATGCGCTGGACGAATCGGAGCGGTCGCTCTACCTCCACTTGCGATATGCCGAAAAGGGACGGCTGGAACAGGAATTCCTTCCGCCTGCGGTGGTTGCGGAACGATTGACGGCATGGAGATGGCACTCCGGCGGACCAGGAACACCGCATGCTCGAAGCTAATGCGCAACTGGACACCCACATGCGAAAATCTCCTGCCTTGGGCAGGCAAATACTATACCTTACGCAACCCCATGAGCAGCCAGCCGAAAAGCCATCACTACGTG
>DATAIA010000728.1:0-4732 GCA_036262895.1 Xanthobacteraceae bacterium | reverse complement strand
AGCCTCGTCAAAAACCGCCGACTGCGGTCCGTCGATCACCTCATCGGTAACCTCGTGACCACGATGCGCGGGCAAGCAATGCATGAAAATAGCGTCAGGTTTCGCGCGCGCCATCAATTGAGCATTGACCTGATATGGCTTGAGCAGATTGTGACGGTGCTCACCCTCTTTGTCGCCCATCGAGACCCAGGTGTCGGTGACGATGCAATCAGCGCCTGCGGCGGCCTCTTCCGGATCGCGTCCGACCGAAATGGCAGCCCCGGATTCCTTCGCCCATTCAAGTAACCGCTTGGGCGGCGCAAGTTCGCCAGGGGTTGCAATGTTCAGTCGGAATTCAAAGCGCTGCGCCGCATGCATCCATGATGTCAGCACGTTGTTGGCGTCGCCAAGCCACGCGACCGTCCGCCCCCGGATCGCACCGCAATGTTCTTCGAACGTCATCACATCGGCCATGACCTGGCATGGATGAGAAATTCTTGTCAGCCCGTTTATTACGGGCACGGTCGCATGGCGCACGAGCTCGATCAGCGCGTTGTGATCGAGGATGCGGATCATGATCGCGTCGACATATCGCGACAAGACACGGGCGGTATCAGCAAGCGTTTCACCGCGGCCGAGTTGCATTTCCTGTCCGGTTAATACGATGGTGTCGCCGCCAAGCTGACGCATAGCGATATCGAAAGAAACACGCGTGCGCGTCGACGGCTTATCGAAAATCATCGCAAGCGTCTTGCCGCTCAACGGCTTACCCGCGCTCAACGAGGTTCCCGCGCCATTCTTCATGGCACGGCTCACGTCGATTATTTTTCGCAATTCCGCTGCCGGAATATCCGTCAGATCGAGGAAATGCCTGATGTCAACGCCACTCACCCGACTGCTCCTCGCTCAGACGCCGCAGCGAGCGCGCGTGTGACGCGCGTGCATGCGCGATCGACCATGCCGATTGCATCTGCGATTTCCGCCTCACTGATGTTAAGCGGAGGCAGCAAGCGCACCACATTGTCGCCTGCGCCCACAGCAAGGAGTTTCTCCGCGCGCAAGGCATCAACAAGCTCGGTGTTCGACTTGACCGCCCGCAATCCGATCAACAGTCCCTCACCACGCACTTCGGCGATAAGATCTGAATAGCGGTCTTTGATTTCGGCAAGCCGCTGCTTGAACAGTAACGAAACCGTTCGAACCCTTTCCAGAAATCCCGGCGCCAGCACTACATCGAGCACAGCATTCCCAACCGCCATGGCCAGGGGATTGCCGCCAAATGTGGATCCGTGCGTTCCGGCCGTCATCCCTTTTGCGGCTTCCGTCGTCGCAAGGCATGCGCCGACCGGGAAACCGCCGCCGATTGCTTTTGCGATGGCCATAATATCCGGCTGAATGCCGGTGCGTTGATACGCGAACAGTTCACCGGTGCGGCCGATGCCCGTCTGCACCTCGTCGAACACCAAAGCGAGGTCATGCTGATCGCAAAGATCGCGCACCGCACGCAGGAACGGCAACGGAAAGACGCGCACGCCGCCTTCCCCCTGGAGCGGTTCAAGCAGGATCGCCCCCGTGTTCGGACCGATCGCTTGTTTGACGGCTTCCAGATCGGCAAACGGCACCTGATCGAATCCATCGACCGGCGGACCGAACCCTTCGAGGTATTTTTTCTGTCCGCCGGCAGCGAGTGTCGCCAGCGTGCGGCCGTGGAACGCGCCTTCGAACGTAATGATGCGGTATCGCTCGGGCCGATTGTTTGCCGATTGATATTTCCGCGCCATCTTGATGGCGCACTCCAGCGCCTCCGCACCGGAATTTGTAAAGAACACCAGATCGGCAAATGAGGCCGCGCAAAGCCGTTCGGCCAAGCGCTCGCCTTCAGGAATGCGAAAGAGATTTGAGACGTGCCAGACCTTGCTTGCTTGCTCGCTTAGCGCTGCAACAAGCTGAGGATGGGCATGGCCGAGCACATTCACCGCAACGCCGCAGGTGAAATCGAGATAGCGCTCGCCATTCGTTGCAGTGAGCCAAGCGCCCTCGCCACGCTCGAATGCGAGGTCGACACGTGCATAGGCCGGCAGCAGATGCGACGTCACGATCAGGGGTCCAGGTTGAGCGGCACGTGAAGTAAGCGGCCGAAACAAAATGTGCCGCCTCGCCGGGCGGCACTGTTTTGACATTTTATTGTGAGCTTTCAATGCGGTCAACACGACCATGCGCGCGCAGGGGGGCCGCCGGTGTGTGCGGGACGGGACATTACTGGGGAAAAGACAACCACCGCTCCGTGGAATACCGGGCCGACTCTTGCGCGAGAGTCGCGGCATATTGTAGCTTTCGGCCCATCAGATACGACATCTCGTGCGGCGAACAGTCCCCTAAGAGTCTCATCTTGTAAGGTTAAGGCCAGGCAAACGAATTGATTGCCGGGTGCCAGGATGGGATTCTGCAAATGCCGTCGCCAGAGCTGATGTCGAAGCGGGAGAGGCCCATGAACTGGACGGACGAGCGGGTAGAACTCCTTAAGAAGCTGTGGTCGGATGGCCTTTCCGCCAGTCAGATCGCGGCTGAACTCGGAGGCATCACTCGCAACGCCGTAATCGGGAAGGTCCACCGCCTGGGCTTATCAGGTCGCGCAAAAACCCCCTCCTCGGCGGCACCACGACCGCGAAAGGCGCGCCAACCCTCGCACATGTTCCGGACCATGCGCCCGGCAACGCGCGGCAATACCGCGCTCGCCTCGCATGCGGTGCCTGCCTACGAAATGGAGGTAGAAGCCGAGCCGGAATTGATCGAAAACGTCATCCCGATCGGACAGCGCTGCAGTATCGTCGAACTCACCGAAGACAAATGCCGCTGGCCCATCGGCGACCCCGCACAAGCTGATTTCTTTTTCTGCGGGGGCAAGAGCATCACGGGGCTGCCGTACTGCGGCCATCACTCCCGGATCGCCTATCAACCGGCCTCGGATCGTCGCAGAGACAAGCGCGCCATGCGCGCTTGAGGTTTCTCGCGTCTCTTATTCTCAGGCCGTCTTTGTTGACGTCTTGCCGAAGCGCTCATCAAAAGCGTAGCCCGTGCCGCGAACGGTGCGGATCGGGTCTGGCGCGCGTCCGCGATTAAGAGCGCGCCGCAGGCGGCCGACATGAACATCGACCGTGCGCTCGTCGATATAAACGTCGCGGCCCCAAACTCCATCCAACAATTGCTCGCGCGTAAACACGCGGCCGGGACTCTGCATCAAGAATTCAAGCAGCTTGAACTCGGTCGGTCCGAGGAGAACTTCGCGGCCCGATCGCGACACCCGTCGTGTTTCACGATCAAGATCGAGATCGCCTGCATTGAGTTGAGTGGCAATTCGTTCCGGCCGCGCGCGGCGTAACAATGAGCGGACGCGGGCGAGCAATTCAGGCACCGAAAATGGTTTGACGATATAGTCGTCAGCACCGGTTGCCAGGCCGCGCACGCGCTCGCTTTCTTCGCCGCGAGCGGTGAGCATGATGATCGGCAGACGCTCGGTTTCCGTTCGCGCGCGCACGCGGCGGCACAACTCGATGCCGGACATGCCGGGCAGCATCCAATCCAAAACCACCAGATCCGGAATGTTTTCCTTAAGACGAACTTCCGCATCATCGCCGCGCGTAGCGGTCTCGACTTCATAACCTTCGGCTTCGAGATTATAGCGAAGCAGAAGCGTCAACGGCTCCTCGTCCTCTACGATCAAGATCCGCGCACGCATTCCAGCCCTGCCCCTAGTGTTCCTCTGATTTCGACGTTCGTATCCCATTGCGACAGGCACTTGTACGAACGGCGAAATCAAAGAAACACTAGCAATTTAATGACTGTAGTGTGGTTTTGGATTTGGCGTTCCTATTCGAGTTCGCCGCAAATGGCAGAGGAATGTCAAATCCACCACCCTAGTTTATCCGCGGAAAGGAACTGCGGTGATACTGGTGGTGTCCCCTTTAGGACGTTCGTCCGCAAGCGGGCGGCCCTCCACCATATAATGCACCGTCTCCGCAATGTTGGTTGCGTGATCGCCCATACGTTCGACGTTTTTGGCACAGAATAAAAGATGCGCGCAGAACGTTATGTTGCGCGGATCTTCCATCATGTAGGTCAGGAGTTCGCGGAACAACGAATTGTTCACGGCGTCGATTTCTTCATCGCCGCGCCAGACCTCCAGCGCTTTAGCGACATCGCCGCGCGCATAGGCATCCAGAACCTGTTTGAGCTGACCCAGTACAAGGTTCGCCATATGCTCAACGCCGCGAATGACTTTATTCGGCCGGAATTCGCCATCGAGTGCGAGAACCCGCTTGGCGATATTTTTGGCTAGATCGCCGATCCTCTCCAGATCGTTGGACACACGCAACGCACCGACGATCTCGCGCAGATCGACCGCCATCGGCTGACGGCGGGCGATTGTCAGGATCGCTTTCTCCTCGATTTCACGCTGCAGGTGATCGATTGTCGGGTCGAGCGCGATGACGCGCTGCGCGAGTTCGGTATCCCGCTTGGCCAGAGCCGCCACCGCATCGGCGATCTGCTTTTCGGCAAGCCCGCCCATTTCGGCGACCTTGCGGGCAATTTCCTGCAGGTCGATATCAAAAGCTTTGGTTGTGTGCTCGGACATCATTGATCTGATACCCTCAGTTAACTGACCTCAGCCGAACCGGCCGGTGATGTAGTCTTGCGTTCGCCGATCCCGCGGCGCCGTAAAGATCTGACTCGTTCGATCGAACTCGATCAATTG
>DATAIA010000727.1:0-2360 GCA_036262895.1 Xanthobacteraceae bacterium | reverse complement strand
ACCGGGAAACAGCAGGCGTCCGTCGCGCCAGGAATGACCGAGCCGATCGCCGCGCGTCATCTGCGTTGCAATGAAATCAAATGCTCGGCACGAGATCTCAATCCAAGTGGGCTCGCCCAACAATGTGCCGGCATTGACGAGCGCTGCAATCATCAACCCGTTCCAATCGGCCAGCACTTTGTCGTCGAGACCTGGTCGGACACGATGATCGCGAATGCGGAGAAGTTTGGTGCGTAGAACTGAAAGTCGTTGTTCGTCACTGGGGCCGCGCTCCATGCCCGGCGGATCGTTCAGCCGGTTGAGAATATTGTGGCCCTCGAAATTTCCGGCGGATGTCACATCGTAATGCGCGGCAAAAAACGCCGCGTCGTCCGGTCCCAACACCTGCTCGATTTCGGCAAGCGACCAGACGTAGAATTTGCCTTCCTCGCCTTCGGAATCCGCGTCGAGCGATGCGCAGAACGCGCCTTGCGGAATAGTCATTTCCCGGACGAGCCAGGCCACGGTTTCGCGCGCGCGTTTGGCAAAGAGCGAACGCCCGGTTCGTGCAAAGGCGAGCGCCAATAATTCGAGAAGTTGCGCATTGTCGTAGAGCATTTTTTCGAAATGCGGCACCAGCCAGCGCTCGTCAACGGAGTAGCGGGAGAAACCTCCGCCGAGGTGGTCGTAGATGCCGCCCTGGCAAATGCGATCAAGCGTGAGCTCCACGAGTTCGAAATACCTGAGGTCTCTGGTGCGCAGTCCGGCACGCCATAACAATTCAAAAAGTGCGGCCTGCGGAAATTTTGGCGCACCGCGCAATCCCCCGTGAACCGGATCGATGACGTCGGCAACGCGTGTGGCAAGGGCGTTAAGCTCATGAGCACCAATCACCACCCGATTTTCCGGGCGTATGCGTGCCGCAAGACGTTCCATCAGGGCACGGCGATTGAGATCGATCCGCTGCGGCTCGGCGCGAAACAGCCGGGCGACTTCGTGCAAGACGTCGACAAACCCCGGTCGGCCGTATCGGGCGGTTTTGGGAAAGTAGGTGCCGCCCCAAACCGGCTCGCCCTTTGATGTCAGAAATATGGTCAGCGGCCAGCCGCCCTGTTCGCCAAGCAGATGCAGTGCCGACATGTAGATTTGGTCGATATCGGGCCGCTCCTCGCGGTCGACTTTGATGTTGACGAACAGCTCGTTCATGACCGCAGCGACGCCGTCATCCTCGAAGCTCTCGTGGGCCATGACGTGGCACCAATGGCATGCCGCATAGCCGACCGAGAGCAGGATGGGTTTGCCGGCGCGTTGCGCCTCGCTCAGCGCTTCGGGACCCCAGGGCCACCAATCGACCGGATTATCCTTGTGTTGCAAAAGATACGGGCTCGCCTCATGGGCAAGACGATTCTCGCGAGCGCTGGAAGATGTTGCCATGTATGGTCCAAATCATTCGGTTTTGCAGTTTAACGCGCGAGATTGCCAATGGGTGAGGTCTTTAACTCGGCGGTTGATCGCATGTCATGCCGCTCAATGATTTGAATATATATTCATTATATCGTGGCCTTTTTGTTATGTATCCGACATAGGTGAGAGCGTGGCGAAGGACCGGGATACGATTTTTGCACTTTCATCTGGACGGGTGCCGGCGGCAATCGCGGTGATTCGTATCTCCGGACCTGCCGCTCGATTCGCCCTCGAAACAATGATGGGACGTTTGCCTGAGCCTCGGCGGGCGTCGCTCGCGAAATTACGAAAGCCGGGTTCGGACGAGATTCTCGATGAGGCGCTGGTTCTGTGGTTTCCCTCACCCCGAAGTGAAACCGGCGAAGATATGGCCGAGCTCCAACTTCACGGTGGGCGTGCCGTTGTGTCGACTGCGTTGGCGACGCTCGGGCAGCTTGAAGGTTTTCGTCCGGCGGAGGCGGGGGAGTTTACGAGGCGAGCGTTCGAGAATGGCCGTCTTGATTTGACTGCAGTTGAAGGGCTCGCCGATCTCGTTGCGGCGGAAACAGAGGCGCAGCGGCGTCAGGCCTTTCGCCAGCTTAAAGGCGCTTTGGGAAATCGCACGGAACAGTGGCGCAAGCAGCTTGTCGATGCGCTGGCGTTAATCGAGGCGAGTATCGATTTTTCCGACGAAGCAGATGTCCCGACCAATCTGCTGGGACGCACTGCAAGTTTGGCCGTCGGCCTGCGGGATGAAATTAAAGCGGCGCTTGCCGACGATCGCCGGGGAGAGCGGTTGCGGGATGGATATGTTATCGCAATTGCTGGCCCGCCTAACGTCGGAAAATCAAGTCTTCTAAATCGGATAGCGCGGCGCGATGCGGCGATTGTTTCGCCGTATGCCGGCACGACCCGGGATATCATTGAGGTTCATCTTG
>DATAIA010000726.1:0-18326 GCA_036262895.1 Xanthobacteraceae bacterium | reverse complement strand
GCAGACGTGCTTGTAGTCCACAACATTGACCCAAATGCCGTATCGCTTGTGCGAAGCGGCAACGACGTGACGCTTTCGTTTGCGCCGTCGACTCCAGGGGGAAACGACGGCGGCTCCGTTCTGCTCAAAGGCAATCTCGTCACCACGTCCGGACAGGGAGTCGATCAGATCGTATTCGACAATGGCACCACCTGGACGTCATCGCAGGTAGCAGGTTTCAAACTTGGCACTACCGGGAACGATACGGTGGCGGGCACGATAGGCAACGACACCTTCTACGGCAGCCTCGGAACGGACACGCTGAACGGGGCAGGTGGTGTTGACACGTATAAGTTCGGCACAAGCTTCGGCAAAACGACGATCAACAACCTGGCTTCCGACGGGATTACGACGGCCCGTGGCGAAATCGATTTTGGTGCCAACATCAACACCAACCAGCTCTGGTTCCTGCAAAGCGGAAACGATCTCAAAATCGATCTCATGGGAACGCAGGAGCAGATCACGGTTGCGGGTTGGTATGGCGGCAATGCACGCGCTCAAGTGCAGACTATTGCCACTGCCGATGGATCGAAACTTGATAGCCAATTGCAGCAACTCGTCTCGGCAATGGCGACTTACTCCGCCAGCAATCCGGGATTTGATCCAACAGCAGCGACGCAAGCGCCGAACGATCCGACCCTGCAAGCAGCCATTTCAGCGGCTTGGCATCATTAGGTGCAAGCAAAGCGTAGAGGCCCGATTTTGGGCCTCTACTTTAAAATGAACTGTTTGCCTAAGTAACAGACGGTTAGGTTACAAGCACCACCCGCCCAACCACGCGGCCCTGCCTCAAATCATCCAGACACGTTTGCGCGGCGCTCATGGGGCGCTCAGTAATTGGGATCGGTTCCACTTTTCCTGAGCGCGCCAGTGCCATCATCTCGCGGGCATCCTCAAGCGTGCCGGTGAGCGTGCCTTCAATCGTCATGGCGCGCAGCGGGAACATCGCGACCGGGTTCGTGAAGCTTCCGCCCAATAATCCGGTGATGACGACTTTGCCGCCTTTCGCCAGCGGGCCGAGCGCGAATTGCAGCGATTGTTCCGAGCCAACGAAATCGCACGCCGTATAAACGCCGCCGGTTTTTGCCAGAATTTCTTTGCGTGACGTCGGATCGGCAGGATCGAATACGGCCGATGCGCCAGCCGCAAGCGCGGCTTTGCGTTTTTCAGGATCGATATCGGCGACGATCGGCGCATGCGGAAACATCGCCCGTGCGAACGCAAGCCCCATCATGCCAACGCCGCCAGCCCCTATGAGCAACGTGGGACCACGGTCGGCAAACGGGAGAAGCCGCTTCAAAGCCGCAAATGCAGTCAGGCCCGAACACATGTATGCGCCGGCAAGGGACGCAGAAAGCGGCGCATAGTCGAGCAGATAGCGCGGATGCGGAACGAGCACGTGGCTCGCAAATCCGCCATCGACATTGATTCCGAGATGGCGTGAGGCAGCGCACAAATTTTCCTCACCCTGCCGGCAGGCGGTGCAGCCACCGCAGCCGATCCAGGGATAGACGGCAACAGCTTGTCCCCGGCTCACGCCCGAAGCTTCAGGGCCAACCTCTTCAACCACGCCAGCAATCTCGTGTCCGAGCGTAAACGGCAGGTTTCGCCCCGCGCTGATATCGAGCTGCTTGGTATCGCCGAGCTTAAAATAGCCGTCCTGAATGTGCAGATCGGAGTGGCACACACCGCAACGCGCGATGCGCACCAGAACTTCCGAGCCTTTCGGCTTCGGGCAATCGACGATGGTTTCGCACAAAGGGGTTGCATAGGCCGTGAGTGATTGGCGGATCATTTTCGTCATGTTCTCACGTCCTCAATTTGTGTGCTCCAAGCAGACCATATTTGATCTTATCCGGATTGAATATCTGCAAGCGCGCGTGCCAAAGCAACAAATCCTTCAATAGAAATATTTTCGGCGCGTTCTGTTGGATCTAGGCCGACGGCTTCAATCAATTGAATCGGATCCACTCCGAGCGATTTCAGGCTTTGCCGCAGCATTTTGCGCCGCTGCCCAAATGCGGCTTCCGTCACGCGCTCAAGCAGGCGGCGATTGCAGACAAGAGGCGAGGGGAGGGGCACAAGGCGAATGACTGACGAAGTCACTTGAGGCGGGGGCACGAAGGCGCTCGGCGCCACATCAAACAAAATCTTCGCCTGCGTGCGCCAACCGGCCAACACAGCAAGCCGCCCATAATTTTTCGAGCCGGGAGCAGCAACAATCCGCTCCGCGACTTCCCGCTGAAACATCAAGGTCAGAGAATCGTACCAGGGCGGCCATGGTTCGGCTGTGAGCCAGGATATCAGCAGCGCTGTTCCGATGTTGTAGGGCAGGTTTGCAACAATCCGCGTGGGGCGATCGTCGAGATAGGGCCGAGGATCAAACGCCATGGCGTCGGCTTCGATCACTGTCAGGCGATCAGGAAACCGCTCGACGATCTCCTGAAGTGCGGCGATGGCGCGGTGGTCTCGCTCAATCGCAATGACGCGGCGCGCGCCAAGTGCGAGCAATGCGCGGGTGAGCCCGCCTGGACCTGGCCCGACCTCGACAATTGTGACGCCTTCGAGAGGGCCGGCCGCGCGCGCAATGCGAGCTGTTAAATTGAGATCGAAAAGGAAATTCTGTCCGAGCGATTTTCTTGGCTGCAAGCTGTGACGCTTGATGACGTCGCGCAGCGGCGGCAGATCGTCGATGCCGCTCATCGAAGCTGGGCCACGTCCCGGGTCTTCGCACTTGATGCGGCAAGCCGAGATGCAAGTCGTATGGCGGCAATCAGGCTTGATGCATCGGCTCTGCCGCTGCCTGCAATATCAAACGCAGTGCCGTGATCGGGAGAGGTGCGGATGAAGGGCAGGCCGAGCGTCACATTCACCGCCTGATCGAAGGCCAACGTCTTGATCGGGATGAGGGCCTGGTCGTGATACATGCACAGCGCTGCGTCATAGGTTGAGCGAGCGGCGAGATGAAACATCGTATCGGCAGGCAGTGGCCCGCGCGCATCGATTCCGCGGGCGCGCAGTTCTTCAATTGCGGGGGCGACGATGTCGCGATCTTCCTCTCCAATGGTGCCGTTTTCGCCTGCATGGGGATTGAGACCGGCAAATGCGAGCCGCGGCCGCGCAATCCCAAACCGGCTTTTCAGATCGCGCACGGTGATTTCAGCTGTTTCTATAATAAGATCGTATGAAAGCTGCGCCGGAACATCACGCAGCGGAATGTGGATGGTCACCGGTACGACCGCAAGCTCGTGCGACCACAGCATCATCACCGCACGGAACGGCTTGCCCAGCGCTTGCTGCGAGAGCCTGGCCAAATACTCGGTGTGACCAGGTTCGGAAAACCCGTTTTGATAGAGCACCGACTTGGCGATGGGATTGGTAACAATCGCAGCAGCCCGGCCTTTGAGAACATCCGAGACGGCACGATCGATCGATGCGATGGCTGCGGGCGCACTTGATGGATCGGGATGGCCCGGTTGGGTGGTGATTGCGATATCAATCGGCACGACTGGCAATGCGGTTCGGAACAGCGTTGTTGCGTTGTCGGGGTCAGCCGCCGCGACGGGAACGCGTAATCCCAGTCGACCGGCGCGCCGCGTCAAAAAATCAGGATCGCCGAGCACATAAAACGGCGGAAGTGCCAAGGCGTGCCGGCGTTGCCACGCTGTGAGCGTGATATCCGGTCCGATGCCGGCCGGCTCGCCTAACGTCACCGCCAGTGGCAACTGCACGACGGCGCTCAACGAACTTCGATCATGGCGCCACGTCGAAGCTCCTGCATGTACCGCTTCGACTGGGCTTGAAATCGTTCTTCCATCAGCTTTTCCCGCATTGCGCGCCGGTTTGGACCATCGCCCAAAATTTCCTTCTTGGCGCAGATCGCGAACATTTCAACGCCTTGCTGGGTGGTGTCGGGAGGCGTCAAACGACCGAGCGGCGTCGAATCAAGAATCTGCCGCTGCTGAGCTGGAACATCGGGCGACGTGCGAATGATCGGTTCACGCACCGCGACGTCGCTCAGGACACGAGCAAGTTGAACGCCTTCATCGCAATTCTGAAATCGGCTGCGCAGGCCTTCCGCTTCTTTGCGCCGCGCATCGTAGACACTCGACGAGGCCCCGCGTGGCACAATGAACAGGACTTGACGAAGCGTGTACTGGTAGCCGGTGTCCGATTTGTCGTCGGACTTTCCATCCATCGCTGCTGCAATATCCTTATCGGCGATGGTACTGACCGATGGGAACTTGCCGCGGATGATCTGGCCCCAGGCGATGTCCGCTCTTAATTTTGACTTAAACGCGTCCGCCGAGACGCCCGCACCATTGAGAGCCTGCGCGAACTGCTGGGGGGGCATGCCAGCACGTCGTGAAATTGTTGCAAATGTGTTGTCCACGTCCTTGTCGGTGATTTCGAGCAGATATCGTTTAGCGATGCTGACTTTAAGCTTGTCTTCGATAAGCACATCGAGCGCTTCCTTGTTCGACAGCGTGCGATGCGATGACAATTGTTCGAGCTTGATCCGATGAGCAACGTCGAGCTGCGTAATCGGCTCGCCATTCACAAGTGCTGCAACCTGCTGCTGCGAATATGCAGGTGAAGGCAGCGCCACTCCCGAAAAGATCGTTGCTGCAATCAGCACCGATCCGAACAAATTGAATATCGTTTGGTGTTGCGTTTGCATGAGAGCAGTACCTCAGACGACCTTCTGGTGGGTGCTGCGAGCTTGCAGTCGGCGCGCAGAATTCATGACGCCATTTGCAAAAGTAACGGCTTTTTCAGTTTGTATTGTTCGAGCCAACATGTTGGGAGAATGACGAGCCGCCGATGGTGCGCAGTGCGATTTGCAGCATGACAGCGTGCTCGATGCCGGACGTGACCGAGGTGTTGGTAATCGATGAGTACCCGTATGCGTAATCCGTGATGTAGCTGACTGAAATGGCGAAACAGTCGTCGATGTAACCGAGCCCGACCCGATACTGATCGAACTGGCTTGAGCCGATATCGTAGCGCGCGGAGCCCATCACTGCCCAGTTGGGCGTGATCTTGACCGAGGCGCCTCCGAGAATGCCGTCGCGGCGGGTCAGGAATCCGATGTTAGGCTGCGACGCGTAGTTGCCGTACATCATCGACAACGTCCAACGGTCAAACGTTGCTTTTCCCTCAAGTTCGGCGCGCTGAACAGCAAACGTCTGCTGATCGAACCGGAAGCGCGAGGTGAACATGTACGTCGAATCCGGTTGGTAGCTCACGCGCCCCACATAATCGGACTGGCGGGTCTGCAGGCCGCTGTCGAGGCCGGTATTGGCGGTGTCGGCGACCGCAAACGAATTTTGACCGGTAAGCTGATACGACTGCCCGAACAGCACGTTCACATTGCCGGCTCGATTGAATTGGGCTGTGTATTGGACGCCGTAGTTTGCCCTGGTGCCGCCCTCGACGCGATCCCAACCGGAAAATTTGTTCACTCGGAACAAATTATCGTCGCCAAAGATCAGGCTTTGGGCATCTTCGTTTGGAGTGCGCTGAATGTTTGGCTCATTGGGGCGCGCGATCACTTGAGCGATCGGCTCGATGGTTTGAGTGCCCCAGGATTGCGTGCTGATGAATGGATAGCGATATTCAACCCCTACTGCCGGCATCGCGCGGTTGAGGTTCTGATCGCCAGTGAAGATATAGTTCGATACGCCGGGCTGAGAATGGATCGAGGCCTCGGCAATATCGGCGCGCATAATCACGAACGGCGTGAAGGTCTGCCCGATCGGGTCGACGAACGTGCGTTTCCAGGTCGCTTCCGCCGAGGCTCGGGTATACGTGCCGGGAATGCCGCGCAGCAAGCAGCTTGAGGGGATTTTGACCGCAGGATCCGCCGTCAGGGGCGAACAGATATTGCTATCGAATGCAGTCTTGCTGATAGCATCGAACTCGGCCGTCTCGCGAGACAGGCTCGTCAGGTTGGTCCGATAGCTGAGTTCTCCGCCCGCAATCGGCTGGGCAATGGTGTTGGAATAATCGATAACCGGGTGAACGACGGGCAATTGTTCCTGATTATCCGACAGCGATAGCCCGTAGGTGTGCATCACCCGCGCATCGAAATAGCTGCGGTCACCCCGTCCTGCGAGATAGAGCTGCGAGGTTCCGGCATCGCTGATACCATTGCCGAAGCTTTTGAAATTATTGAAATTCGTCCAGTAGCTGTTGATGTTGTAATTCTGCCAGAACGTCTTGTCAGACAACAGGAGCGCATCCCAGCCCCACACCCAGCGGTCATTCAGCGCGAACTGGCCTGATGTATCGACGCTGCCACGGGCAACCCGGTTGCCGGGCTGTGTCACACCATTTTCCGGAGCAAACGCGCCGGGATCAGCCTGGAGGATACCGGCGCCGCGGATCGAGAAAGCGCCGGTTTCGGTTCGTTGCCGCCATTCGCCCTGCATCAACACACCCTGTTTGGTGGTGAAGGTCGGGGTTACGGTCAGATCGTAGCTGGGAGCGAGCGCCCAATAATAAGGGACAGCAAGGCCCGTGCCATAGCTGCCGGAATGGGACGGCGTCGGAAGCAAAAAGCCGGTCTTGCGCTTCACCGAAGGATCGGGGGCCGACATATAAGGCGCCCAAAACAATGGAATGCCAAAGGCTTCAAGCCGGGCATTCTCGAAGTAGATCATCTTTTCGGCTTCGTCGTGGATAATGCGGGCGGCCTTGATCTGCCACGCCGGCGGCTTGCGCGGGTCCTCCTTGCAGGGTTCGCACGCTGTATAGACGCCACTCTGCATGACGGTCGGCTTGCCGGGGCTCCGTTCAACCCGTGGAGCAGCGAACCGGGTCTTATCCGGGGCTTCGAGGCGCAGGGAATCGACGAAGCCGTCCCGGAAGTCATCCGTAAGGTCGAGGATTTCGCCATAGACGGTTTTTCCGTCCGCCTCGATCAGGCGAACGTTGCCTTCGGCACGCAGCCGTTTGGTTTTTTGGTCATAGACGAGCTTTGCGGCCTCAAGCGTCGAGCCGCCGTAATACATCTGGACGTTGCCGACAGCGAGAACTCGCGAGTTCGTGTAGTCGTAATGTAGCTCATCGGCGCGCACGAGCATCTGTGCGTTCTGGTCGACCTTACGGTCGCTTAAACCAGTGACGGTGCTCGATGAGTTCTTGGGGACGCCAACCCAATTCAAATTGGTGCCGCTGAGCGGCGCCTGAGCCCCGGCTGAATGCAGATCAAGGCAACAGGCGAGCATCAGCGAAAGCGAAAAAATGGGCGCAAACGCACCCATCCTACGCCTTCGACGCACTACCGGACGAGCGGCGGTCGTTACGCCCATCACCCGTCCTCCTGGTATAACAACACCACGAAACCCGTGAGCCCACCAAACAGCACAGGCAACCACGCTGCTGCTATCGGATGCATCAGCTCGGCCTTGCTCAGATCTTCAGTCACTTTCGAAAGAACATAAAGCAGAAACCCTGCCGAAATTCCACCTAAAACCATCTGCGGTACACCGCCAAATCGGAAGAAGCGCAGGCTTACGGAAGCGGCCAGCATGACCATGCCGACAAGAAGAAATGGGCGAGCAATAAGCAGTTGATATTGCAGTCGATAGCCGGCAGCTCCGAGGCCCGCGCGATCGGCAAGCGCTATGTAGGATGGTAGTTGCCAAAAAGACACAGTCTCCGGCGTTGCAAAACTTTCCCTCACTTGCTCGGCTGTGAGCGTTGTGCGGAGCGAATACGAATCAAGCTGTCGAGGAGGTTCACCCGAGGCGAAAACCCGCACTTGTTCCAAAACCCAGCGGCCATCCTGTAAGGCGGCGCTTTTGGCTTCGATCCGGTCTCGAAAATGCCCCTCCGGATCGAAGGTGAATATGGTGACGGCCAAGAGCTGAGCGCCCTGGCCGCTCGAAGATTTGGCGTTGATGACGGCCTGCCCTTCGTCACTACGCTGGCGTACCCAGAATCCACTTCCGGTTTGCTGCAGCCCGGATTGGCGTTCGCCAAAAATGTCCGCTTCGAGCCGCTTTGAACGTTCACGCAGAGTGGCAGAAACCGGATTGTAGACAGTTGTCGCAAAAATCCCGATCAGCAGCGCGGTGATCAGGGCAGGGGCCACGAATTGCCAGGCCGACATTCCTGCTGCCCGCGCGACCACAAGTTCAAGCCGGCGCGACAGATTAAGATAGCAGGACATAGCGCCGACCAGGATTGCAAACGGAAGCATCCGCTCGGTGACCTGTGGCACCCGGTAGAATGAGGTCTTGGCGACTGTCAAAGCCGACACATTGGGGATATCGGCCGCACGCCGCATCATCTCAATGTAGTCGACCAGCACCACGAGAATGAACACACCGGCGAACACACCAATGGCAGCGCCGAAAAAGCGCTTTGCAAAATAGCGGCCGATCGTCAGAGGAACCATCGTGCCGCTCTCACCCGGTTTGCGCAAAGCGCTGCATAAAGCGATTGGTCAAATCGTCGACCAATTTGGTGAGCATCGCCGGCGGTTCGATAATGGTGCCGCGGCTGATCGCGACGAAGCCCAGAATAAGCGTCAGCGCGATTGATCCGTACATCGTCAGAATTGCCGAAGGCGAATTGACGGCAAATACCGCGGCAGCGAACCCGATCATGCGGAGGCCGGACACAGCGGCAATCGCTAACCCGAGAGAAAATCCGCGGCTCTGACGTGTCGTTCGCGGAGCACCGAGCACCGCAAATGCGATCACGACAAAGGCCAATGGATAAAACGGTGCGAGCAGCCGATCGTGGAATTCGGCCCGGAATTGTCCGGGCTGGGCTTTCACCATTGGATCGTTGGGATCGGGGTCGAATAGATCCCATAGAAATCGCTCTCGCACGCCATAATTCGTTACAGTCGATTGCGAACTGCCGGCAAACCGCGAGAGGTCAAAAGCATAACGGTCGTAGAGGACGATGGCTGGATCGGTTTTGCCGGTCTCAAGCCTTTGCATGCTGCCATTGGCGAGAACGAGATAGCTGCCTTTTTCGGTTTTGACGATTTCGCCATGCTCGGCAAGAAACGTGGCGCGCTCGTTTGGATTGCGCTGATCGTCAATAAAAATGCCGACCAATTGGCCATTGGTACGCCGCTCGCGGATGTGGAAGGTAAGCCCCCTCTCAAGCGACATGAACCGGCCGGGCTGCGCAATGTTTGTCACGAGATCGGCGCGAACTTTGGTGGCCCAGTCACGCAGCTCGCGCAGGCCCTTCGGCGCAAGATACGAACTGATGAAGCCGACCATCAATCCGACTGTAATCGCCACAGTCAGGAACGGACGGAACATCCGCCAGGGCGACATGCCGGCAGCATTCATCACGACGATTTCGGAATCGCTGTTGAACTTATTGATCGCGTAAGAAACCGCGATCACAAGGGCGATGGGTGCAATAACCAGGACCAGCAGAGGGATAAGCAGCCCGGTAATACCAAGGAACACCAGGATGGTCTGACCCTGGTTGGTCATCAGGTCGATTTCACGCAGCGCATGGGTGACCCAGATCACCGCGGTCAGGCTGACGAGCACCAGCACGAACGCGCCCAAGCAGGTCTGGATGATGTAGCGGTCGATGGATCCCATAGCCCTGGAAGTCTTTGTGTCCCGATGATTCGGAGAAGATCCCACTTTTGGTAGAAGTCCCCACACATTCTGTAAACCAGATCGATGGCAGGACTTCGGCACGATCTCGCCAGCAGCGGAACGATGCTGTAAGGGAAATACAAATCAGCATTACCCCCCAGAAATCGCAGAAAGGATTGTCATATCATGGCCGACACCCCGAAGCTGGGTTTTGCCCCATTCGCGATGCCGACCAAAGGCGTCCTGATTGTGTTCGCTGACAGCGATTTGCGGATGGGTTCTGCCACCCGCAACCTTCTCAAGGGGGCCGCTGCACTGGTCGAGCGCGCGGCGCGCGCCGATGGCTTCAAAGGCAAGAGCGGCTCTGCTCTTGAACTTGTGGCGCCGGAAGGCCTGAAGGCTTCGCGTCTGATCGTGATCGGTCTGGGAAAGGCCGCTGAATGGTCGGATTTCGTCAAGCTTGGCGGACTGGCGATGGGCAAAGTGCCCTCGGGAGCAGCCGAAGCAACGTTGCTGCTTGATTTCCCCAATGGGCCGGTCAAGCCGGAACAGGCCGCCGACGTCGCGCTTGGGATGAGCCTGCGCGCCTATACGTTCGATCGGTATAAGACGAAGCGCAACGAAGGTGAGGAGAAGCAGGCGAGCCCGCGCATCACCATAGGGGTGGCTAATGCCCCGGCCGTGCGCAAGGTGTGGGATCTCCGATCCGCCATTGCCAATGGCGTGACGACCGCGCGGGATCTCGTCAATGAGCCGCCGAATGTTCTTTATCCCGAAGAATTTGCCCGCCGCGCTCAAGCACTGAAAAAACTCGGCGTCACGGTCGAAGTCCTCGATCAGAAGGCACTCAAGAAGCTTGGCATGGGCGCTTTGCTCGGCGTGGGGCAAGGTTCAACCAAGGAAAGCCGCGTTGCCGTTATGCGCTGGAATGGCGGGAAACGGGGCGAAGCCCCGGTTGCCTTCATCGGCAAGGGCGTGTGTTTCGATACCGGCGGCATCTCGATCAAGCCGGCCGGCGGTATGGAAGACATGAAGGGCGACATGGCGGGCGCTGCCTGCGTGGTGGGCCTTATGCAGGCGCTTGCTGGTCGCAAGGCAAAGGTCAATGCGATCGGCGCAATCGGTCTTGTTGAGAATATGCCTGACGGCAATGCGCAACGCCCGGGCGACATTGTCACTTCAATGTCGGGTCAGACGATTGAAATCATCAACACCGATGCCGAGGGTCGGCTCGTGCTGGCGGATGTGCTCTGGTATGTGAAGAGCCGTTTCAAGCCGAAATTCATGATCGATCTCGCCACCCTTACGGGGGCCATTGTCGTTGCTCTCGGTCACGAGCATGCGGGGTTGTTCTCCAACAACGACAAGCTGACCGAACGCCTGGTTGAAGCCGGCACGGCAACCGGTGAACGCGTATGGCATATGCCGCTTGGCCCGGAATACGACAAGCTGATCGACTCCAAATTTGCCGACATGAAAAACACCGGCGGCCGCTATGGCGGTTCAATTACCGCGGCGCAATTCCTGCAGCGCTTTGTCGGCGATACACCGTGGGTTCATCTCGATATCGCGGGAACGGGATTTGCGTCGCCGCAAAACGACATGAACAGAAGCTGGGGGTCGGGCTGGGGAGTGCGGCTGCTCGACCGCCTCGTTGCCGATCATTACGAAAAATGATGCGGTTTGCTCGCTGGGCAATCCGGATAGGCTCGGCCGGTGAGTGCCGATGACGGAGCTTCTGTTTTATCACCTGCAGCATCAGACAATTGAGAAGGTGTTGCCGACGTTGCTGGAGAAATCTCTTGAACGCGGCTGGCGCGTCATTGTGCAGGCTGCATCCGATGAGCGCGTCGAGGCCCTCGACGCGCATCTGTGGACCTACTGGGATGAGGCATTCCTGCCTCACGGAACATTCCGCGAGGGGGACCCTGGGCAGCAGCCGATCCTTCTGACCGTGCGGGATGACAATCCCAATGAAGCCGATGTCCGGTTTCTCATAGACGGAGCCCCGGTGCCGGCTGATGCCGAGCGCTATCAAAGAATTGTGCTTCTGTTTGATGGAGAAGATCCCGATGCCGTTGCCGCAGCGCGCGAACGCTGGCAAGAGGCGAAGGCGAGGGGGCTTGATGTGACGTACTGGCAACCTGACGAACAGGGGCGCTGGCAGCGCAAGGCATAAGCGAGTTGTGGGGGCACGTTTCCGCTGATGCGGACCTGACGGCCTGAGAGTTGGTGATGCTGGTAATCGACGATCTTTCGGTGCGTGTTGCAGGCCGGCTGCTGATTGAAGGGGCTTGCGTGCAAGTCCCGACCGGTGCGCGCGTGGGTCTCGTGGGACGCAACGGAACCGGGAAGACGACCCTGTTTCGAGTGCTCACCGGCGAGTTCTCCGCTGAGCACGGAAAAATCGAGGTCGGCCAGCGCACCCGGATTGGAAGGCTTTCGCAGGAGGCGCCGGGAGGTCCTCAGACGCTGCTCGAAACGGTGCTGGCCGCCGATACAGAGCGGAGCGCTTTGCTTGCTGAAGCGGAAACCGCAACAGATTCCAATCGTATTGCTGAAATCCATACCCGGCTTGCCGATATTGATGCGCATGCGGCGCCCGCGCGCGCGGCAGCAATTCTTGCAGGCCTCGGGTTTGATGCCGCGGCTCAGAGCCGGGCATGCTCGGAATTTTCCGGCGGCTGGCGGATGCGCGTTGCGCTGGCCGCCATGTTGTTCGCGCAACCGGATCTGCTTCTGCTCGACGAACCCACCAACTATCTCGATCTCGAAGGCACGCTTTGGCTGCAGGATCATCTCGCGCACTATCCCTACGGCGTCATCGTGATCAGTCACGATCGCGATCTGCTCGATAATGCCGTCGACCATATTCTCCATCTCGAGAATGGACGTCTGACGCTTTATCGCGGCGGATATTCCGCCTTCGACCGCCAGCGGCGGGCACGACTGGAACTTGATGCCAAGGCTGCAAAAAAGCGGCAAACAGAACGGAGCAAAATCGAAGCGTTCGTTGAGCGGTTTCGCGCCAAAGCGTCGAAGGCGCGTCAAGCACAGTCGCGGCTTAAGTTGCTTGCAAAGCTTGAACCGATCGCGGTTGCCGGAGTTGACGAGGTCAGACCGATTGAGTTTCCTCCACCGGAACGAAAGCTCTCTCCGCCGATCTTGGCGATCGATGATGTAGCGGTCGGATATACACCCGGCGTTCCCGTTCTTCAGGGCTTGACCTTACGCATCGACGCCGACGATCGCATTGCGTTGCTGGGAACCAATGGCAACGGTAAATCGACTTTGGCCAAGCTGTTGGCCGGTCGCCTGTCTCCATTTGAAGGAAAAATCGTTCGGCCGGAAAAATTGCTCACGGCTTATTTTGCGCAACATCAGCTTGACGAGTTGCGCGCCAAGGAAAGTCCTTTCGACCATATCCGGCGATTGATGCCTGATGTGCCGGAGGCAAAAGTACGTGCTCGTGCCGGCGCAATCGGCTTTTCCGGGCAGGCTGCCAATGCCGCCGTCAAGACGTTGTCGGGCGGGGAGAAAGCGCGTCTGCTGCTCGGGCTTGCGACGTTCCATGGCCCGCACCTGACGATTTTAGACGAGCCGACCAATCATCTTGATATCGACAGCCGCAGCGCATTGATCGAAGCGATCAACGCGTATGAAGGCGCGGTGATCCTGGTTTCCCATGACCGTTATTTGTTGGATGCATGCGCAGAGCGACTGTGGCTTGTTGCAGGCGGCACGGTCGGGCCGTTCGATGGGGACCTCGACGATTACCGGCGATTGATCCTATCGGGCGAGATCGACAGTTTCCGTCCGGATCAGCGTCATGAACCAGGAGCGAAACAGCCCAAGGCATCCCGCAGCGAAATGCGCCGGTCGGCTGCCGAGAAGCGGGCTGAACTTGCACCGTTGCGAGAGCAGGTCATCAGCGCTGAAAAAGACATGGCGCGCTTCAGTGCGGAGATCGCCCGTATTGATGCGGAACTTTCCGGTGCTGATGTGTTCGCGCGCGATCCCGGCAAAGCAGCCTCACTTGCCAAGGCGCGTGCCGTTGCTCACGAGGCGCTTGTCAGGGCCGAGGAATGCTGGCTGGAAGCAAGCGCGGCATACGAGCAAAGCATGAACTAGCCGCTGGATGGCTACTGAGCTGCCGAGTTCTTCTGCGCCGCCGCAGTCTTTTTCGCCGGCTTGGCGGGCTTTGAAGGTTTTGCCGGAGCTGGTGCATCCGGCGATCGTTCGATTGAGGAAAGCCGCCCTGCAACGAAGCGATAAATTCCGGGGCGATCGCCTTGAAGGTAAGTCAGCACGACTTTGCGCTGACCGCGTTCATTGGTCGAAATTTCGATGCGATCGGTATAGCCGGCGATCCGAACCACCTCGCATTCCGTCATATCAAGCCCGACGCCGCGCGTTGACTGAGGAATCGGTGCACCGGGCGCCGATGGTGCAGCGGCTGGCATGCCCGGCTGTGTCGCCTGCGGGCCAGCCTGGAAATAGAGCGCCTGCGGCGAGAGTCCTTCGGCTGGAAACGGCGTGGCTGCAGGTGCAGGGGTTGGATCCCCGGCACAACGCCCGTCGGCGCGGATCAACTCGTCCGCAGTTACATCCCGCGCCTTTGGTTCGTCCTTTTTAAGGAAAAGCAATTCGGGTTTTGAAAGACCCCAATTGCCGCTGAAATTCGGCTTCGGTATTTCGAGGTCGGGCAAATCAGGTTTCGGCAACTGGAATGAATCGCTTGAGCACGATGCAAGCGTGAACGCGACAATTGCAGCGGTGCAGCCCGACAATAATCGACGCATCTGTCGTCCCCGTGCGAACGCCAACATCCGAGCACTCCCGATTTCAGTCGGAAACCGCGATTTCCAGAATTCTAACAAGTGTCTGTGCCCCTGAATACGGATTGTGCTCCAGCCGGCTGACCGCTTCAAGCAGCGCTCACGCGATATTATTAACAGCCTTGTTGAGAGGAATGGGTCGCCATCGTGGCAAACTGCCCGTCAATCCGGTAAAAAAAAACCGTGCGCTGAAACAACCACGGACCGCAACGGAACAAGTATTCGATCTGCGCGTCAGGTTTGCCGGTCAGGCTGAGTTTACGCGAATATCGGTTCGGCGAATGGAAAGGGCTCCGCAGATGCGTATGAAAACCTATTTTGCCGAATTCCTAGGTACACTGGCGCTCGTTCTCATCGGTTGCGGGGCGGTTGTTATCGGCCGGTTTGGCACCGCTTTTCCGCTCGGAATTCTGCCGATTGCGCTCGCGTTTGGTCTAACCGTCATGGCCATGGCGTATGGGATCGGGCCCATATCGGGATGCCATATCAATCCGGCGGTGACGGCTGGGATGTGGGTTGCCGGGCGCATACGGGCGCAGGATGCTCTGGGCTATGTTATTGCTCAATTTCTCGGGGCCTTGTGCGGCGCCGGCCTGCTTGTGCTTCTGCTGCAGGGGCGTTTGGAGCACTACGATATCGTTGCCGGCGGTCTCGCACAGAACGGCTGGGGCGCCGGGCATTTCGGCGGCTTTAACGTGTCCTCGGCGGTCCTTGCCGAGTTCATTGCAACGTTGTTGTTCGTGATCGTTATCCTTGGGGCTACAAGTGCCAGGGGCATGACGCCCGTCGCGGGTCTGGCGATTGGCCTGACGCTTACGGCGCTGCACTTTCCCTTCATCAATGTAACTGGCCTGTCGGTTAATCCAGCACGCAGTTTCGGGCCGGCTATTTGGGTCGGCGGTGAAGCTTTGTCGCAGCTCTGGCTGTTTTTGATTGTCCCTACAATTGCGGGTGCAGTCGCCGGGTGGTTGTTTAAGGGAAAAATACTCGAACCTCAGAGTTAATGATCAAACTCGGGCTTGAAATTGCGACACAGCCTTGCCGCTCGCCGAAGCCAAGGCTATAAGCCCGCACGATCTTCAATTCTCTCTTCCGAAAAAGGATAGTCCGATGGCGGTCGAGCGCACTTTCTCGATCCTTAAACCCGATGCGACCAAGCGTAACCTGACCGGCGCGATCAACGCGATCGTTGAAAAAGCCGGCTTGCGCATTGTTGCTCAAAAACGCATTCGCATGACGCGCGAACAGGCTGAGACGTTTTATGCCGTTCACAGCGCGCGGCCGTTTTTCGGTGAACTCGTCGAGTTCATGATCTCGGCTCCCGTCGTCGTTCAGGTGCTTGAGGGCGAAAACGCGATTGCGAAGTATCGCGAAGTGATGGGCGCGACCGATCCTGCCAAGGCTGCCGATGGCACGATCCGCAAGCTTCATGCGCTCTCGGTCGGCGAGAATTCAGTGCATGGCTCCGACGCATCAGATACAGCCGCGAAGGAAATCGCTCAATTCTTCTCAGGCAACGAAATCGTAGGCTGAGCGAAGAAGCTCGGAAACAGCAGCCCGGCAGAACGAAACCGAATTCTGCCGGGTGATGCGGGAAGGGAAATTCGATGGAATTTCACCAGCCCGGATTCTGGCTCGCAATTTTCCAGATCATCTGGATCAACATTCTGCTATCCGGCGATAACGCGATCGTCATCGCGATGGCGTGCCGGTTGCTCCCCCAGCGTGAGCGGATGTGGGGGATGATCCTTGGCGCAGGCGCCGCATGTGCGCTGCGTATTGCATTCACAGGCGTTGTTATAACTTTGATGAGCTTGCCTTACCTCAAGCTCATCGGCGGAGGCGCGTTGCTTTGGATCGCCTATCGCCTGCTGGTGACGGGCGACGACGATAAAAACGTCGAGGCCGTCGAGAGTTTTTGGCGCGCCATATGGATGATTACCGTTGCTGACGTTGTCATGAGTCTCGACAACGTGATCGCGATTGCTGCCGCCGCGAAAGGTAGCTACCTGCTATTGAGCCTTGGCCTCGTGGTCAGCATTCCAATGGTCATTGCGGGAAGCGCCTTCCTTATTGCGCTTTTGGAGCGATTTCCGTTTCTCACATGGGCAGGCGCTGCGCTCCTGGGCTGGATCGCGGGGGGGCTGCTGGTGACCGATCCAGCCGTCGCGCCATTCATCTCCGCCAACAACCTGACATGGGCCGCAGAATTTGCCATCTGGGGCTTTGTGCTTGATTTCAGCTGGGTTGAGGCTGTTTGCTCTCTGACTGGTGCAATCAGTGTGCTTGCTGCAGCGCATCTAAGATTGCGCCACTCGGCGAAGGCGTAACAATGCTCTATGCTCCGTACATTGGCGGAGGCGCTGCATGAACAAGGCTGTGCATCCAAATCCCAGCGCTATCCGGATCGGCACATCCGCCTGTCCGCACGACTGTCCGTCGACATGCGCTTTGGAAATCGAGGTGCTCGATCAGCACACGATTGGCAGGGTGCGGGGATCGGAAGAGCAGACTTACACGGCCGGCGTGATTTGCGCGAAGGTCGCGCGCTATGCCGAGCGCGCCCATCATCCCGACCGATTGATGCGACCGTTGCGTCGCAAGGGACCCAAAGGATCGGGAAGATTCGAACCGATTTCGTGGGACGATGCGCTCGATTTGGTGGCTGAGAACTTCGTCAAGGCCGAAGCGCGCCACGGTTCGGAAGCCGTCTGGCCGTACCAATATGCCGGCACGATGGGACTTGTCATGCGGGACGGCATCAACCGTCTGCGCCATATCAAAAAATATTCAGGATTCTTCTCGACCATCTGCGTCAATCCGGCATGGACCGGTTTCATTGCAGGAACAGGTCGTCTTGCCGGCCCCGATCCGCGCGAAATGGCAAAGTCCGATCTGGTCGTGATCTGGGGCACCAATGCGGTCAACACGCAGGTCAATGTGATGACGCACGCGGTGCGCGCGCGCAAGGAGCGCGACGCCAAGATCGTTGCTGTCGATGTTTACATGAACGGGACAATGCAGCAGGCGGATTTACCGGTTTTGATCCGCCCGGGAACCGATGGAGCGCTTGCCTGCGCCGTCATGCATTGTTTGTTCCGCGATGGAAAAACCGATCGCGACTATCTTGAGCGCTACACCGATGTGCCTGCCGAGCTTGAGGCACATGTCAAATCGCGCAGCCCCGAATGGGCAGCGCGGATCACCGGATGCGACGTTGAAACGATCGAGGCCTTTGCGCGTCTGGTCGGTGAACGCAAGCGTGCCTTCTTCCGGCTCGGTTATGGGTTCTCGCGCTCACGCAACGGCGCGATAAACATGCATGCGGCAAGCTGCATTGCGGCAGTAACCGGTGCATGGCGCTATGAAGGCGGAGGCGCCTTTCACAACAACGGCGCGATCTTTCACTGGGACAAAACGGTGCTTGAGGGGCTCGATGTTGTCGACCCCAAAATTCGACTGCTCGATCAATCACGCATCGGTCCGGTTCTTTGCGGCGAGCCGGATGCACTTGCCGGCGGTCCGCCCGTGACTGCGATGATCATTCAGAACACCAATCCGCTTTCGGTGGCGCCCGAGCAGGACAAGGTCAAGCGCGGATTTGCTCGCGACGATCTATTTGTTTGCGTCCATGAGCAGTTCATGACCGAAACCGCGCAGCAGGCGGATGTCGTGCTGCCCGCGACAATGTTCGTCGAGCACGATGACGTTTATCAGGGGGGTGGCAATCAATACATTACGTTTGGCCCCAAGCTGATCGATCCACCCGGCGAGTGCCGATCCAATCATCAGGTGATATGCGAACTGGCAAAGCGCCTTGGTGCGGAGCATCAAGGATTTGCCATGACGCCTCGCGAGTTGA
>DATAIA010000725.1:0-1728 GCA_036262895.1 Xanthobacteraceae bacterium | reverse complement strand
AGGTACGCTGAGGTTTTCATGGCAAACCCTATAAGGCGATGCGCAGTGCCGATCCATATTTTCCCCGTACCGGTTCGTGAATCTGGTGAGTTATGGTCGGTGCCTCCTCGAGCCCATCGATTCGATCAGAATCGCTGTTGCCCGGGCGGCGCCGGTGTAAATTGCCCTCCCGCAAATAAAATGCCATTTCTGCTTTCCCACGATATCGCGGCTATTGCGCGCCGTTAATCGTCCTCGATGCTTCCTTTACCGCCCGAACTGTTTCATGCCTGATACGGCTGATCGACCGATGGCAACCAGAAATCGTGCCGGTTCGATCGCCAGAAACGCGCAAATTCCATCAGGTCGGTGGCGAGACTGTCTCGCCATTGAGACGCGGGTTTAAGCCCCCTGCAGACTCGTCAGGCGCCTCGAGAAGCGTAGCGACCCACCTCCACCCACTGTCCTGTTGTCACACCCATGCCCCATGCCTTCGGTACCGACATGCGATTTCAGAATTCTCGCGATATCCGGCGTGTGGCGGCCCACATTGACCGCTCCATCATTCTTTGAATGTCACGGATGGAAGTCGGTCGGGCGGAGTCGTTGTCCGACGGACGGCCGAATCGGTTATCTCAGGCTTGATCGTTGGCACATTCGTTTCGCATGGGCGAACCCGCCGCCGAACAAGTCTTTGCGCGTTGCCGTTGGGAACGAGGATTGACAGATTTGTCGTCGCAACTGCGCGCATGATAGAGGCCGGTATGCCGGTCAAGGGACTGGGCAGGAAGCACGGGTTTAGTGACGCGTCGTTGTACACCTGGCGCGCGAAGTTCGGAGGCATGGAAGTCCCGGAAGCCCGCCGGCTGAAGGACCTCGAGGTGGAGAATGCCCGGCTGAAGAAACTGCTGGCCGAAGCAATGCTCGATATGGAAGCGTTGAAGGTCGTCGTCAAGGGAAAGCCTTGAGCCCGCAAGCCAAACGCGAAGAAAATGGGCTGAAGCGCCGCGGACGCCTGATTCCGGCGTCCGCGGCGATCCAGGAGGAGGGGCGGACGGGTAATGCGCGATTGCGCCGCTGCAGGCCGTTCAGCGTCGCGATTTCGAAAGGCGATGGCCAAGTCCGAGGTCGGTGGCGATTTGCCATGTATAGACGCGCGAGTAATGCACGCCGAAACGCGAGCCGATCAATTCGCGCAGTCGACCATTGGTCCACGTGTCGCTGGGAAAGCCGTGTTCTTTGGCCGAACCGCGCAATGCGTCGGCAATCCATTGGCGCGCGGCATCGTCGAGCACCGACGAACGGCCGCCGATGCTGACGCGGCGTAATGCGTCGAGGCCGCCGTCGTCGAGAATGTTCTTGTAGCGTCGCACGGTGTAAGCGGATATCTGCAGCGCGCTGGCGACGGAATCGACCGTGGCACCCTCGGTCAGCATCCGGCCTGCCATCATCCTGCGGGCAACGCTCGGGAGATTATCAGCGGTAGAGCGCATGTTTGTCCTCGTCCTTTGGAAAGCCGGTAACGGTATTGCTCCGTGTATCGGCAAAGTCTTTTAATGATTTCCGCACAAAGCGGGGCCTTGCCATGAACCGCAAACTAAACCTTGCGGGTTCGCGACAAACTTGAAAACGAATCGGGAATGTTCTTTTTTATTATTAATAGCTGTTTTTTACCGATCCTTGCAAGGGCCAGAAAAAAATCATCATTACATCCATGTAATCTGAATTTTCTATTGGTGATGATGCGAA
>DATAIA010000724.1:0-5069 GCA_036262895.1 Xanthobacteraceae bacterium | reverse complement strand
TCATTGGCATGGTACTAAGAAAGATCAGCCCCGACGCGCGCCTCGTGTCGTTTGATATCGATGCCAAGATGACCGACTTTTGCGACCGGCTGATGGCCCGGTCCGACCTTCAGGACGTCGTCCGGCACGTCTGCATGGATTCGACCGATCCAGCCACGATCGAGGTCGCGGGCGGGCATTTGAATGGCTCGCCCCAGCTCATCTTCATCGACGCATCGAAACAGTACAAGAATACGGTCACCGAGGTGTCGATGTGGACGCCTTACATCACCGGCTTTGTAATCGCCCATGACGTGTCCGCCGTGGCTAAGGGAGATCAGGCCAATGGCAGCCTCGGTGTCAGCGATGGAATGATCGACTCCGGCTGTTTCCTGAATCACGACCTGCTCTTACTCGACCCGCAGACAGAGATACGACCCGGCTTCCCATATCTTGACCCTTGCGGTCTCGGAATCGGTATTTCCAGAGGTACAAAGGAGCTTCCGCGACCTCACGGAGACATCGGCGGGTTGATCAAGCAGCGAAACATACTGGAAAGTGGAAAGCTCGCCGAAGCCGAAAACTGGTTTCTCGAAAGACCGTTTCAGTTCGAACCCGGCAAACTGATGAAGCACAAGGGCGCAGCAGGCTGGGCGACTTGCTTTGCAGCAATCGAGCCCGGCCAGAAGCTCCGGTGCGAACTGCAGATCAAAGCAGATGACAACAGCGACATCATGGTCTGCGCAGGCGGGCTGCCGGGAACGTCGATGATCGTCAGGGGCGGCGGGTCTCATTATGGCGAGTTTGAAGCTGGTGCCGACAACTCCCTTGTCGGAATATATGCTTCCGAGAACAGCGAATTCGTTCTCGAGCACATCAGGGTCTATTCCGCCTGATTCCAGCACATGCCGAATGAAGGACCTTCAATGGAAGCCGGCGCGGAACAGCGATTGCTTCGTCACGGCTTGAGCAATCCGTTCGCAAAGAGCGTTCCTGATGCTCTGGGTCGCGGCCGGTGCGGCATTTGTCACGGCAATGCATTCCAGAAATTCCTGGAATGCCGCAGTCTCGATTCAGAATTCGCACCGTTGTACGTGTGCCGAATCTGCGGAGGCATCTACAACGCCACCGCGGAGTTCAATCAGCTTGACGTTGTCGAGTGGCAACAGCGTTGGGCTGAGGACCCGGAATTCTACAAAGTTCCGTCGGGTAAGGAATTCGAGGCACAACTCGAAGAAGCCCGGGTTACGATTCGTTTTTTCGAAGACGATCTCGGATTTCAGTTCAGCGGGAACTATGTTGAGATCGGCGCTGGAAGCGGGATTATGGCAGCGGCCGCGCTGAAGCATTTCGATCGCGTCTATGTGTTCGATCACGTTCAGGACCGGCTCCAGCAAGTTCGGGAGATCGTCGGCAAAGACTATCATGTGATGGACTTCGAAGGTCTGTCTGACGTGAGTGCCGACGCAGTGTTGATCTGGCACGCAATGGAACATTTTCTCGATCCGGGGGGCGTGTTCCAAATGGCCGCCGCCATTCTCAATCCTGGCGGCTATTTCCTGATTCAAGTGCCCGTCTTAAGCGAGGAGCACGTTTATCCGGGTCATTATTATTTCTATAGCGAACCGACGTTCAGGCTACTTGCGAACAAATTCGGCCTCAACGTTGAACATTTCTATTATGATCACGCTCTCAATGCGATGACGGTGGCGCTCAAGAAGAACTCCGCCGCCGCTGTCGGACTGAACGGACCGACTGGTTCATACAAAGAACTGTCGATCGCTTCACCGTCTGCCGAATGATCGCTTGGTGACCTGATCCGGATTGGTCACTAATCTGATCGATGGATCAGTCGCTGTAGATGATTGTCGATCCCGCTGCATCGACCTGCACCGGATGCATTTCGTATTCGCCGAGCGCATCAACCACGGCTTCGCGCGCTCTGCCTGGCGCATAAAGGAGCAGGAAGCCGGAACCCCCCGCGCCGAGTAGCTTGCCGCCTGTGGCACCTGCTGCGAGCCCCCGCTCATATGCACCCTCGACCACCTCGTTCGATATGTCGGAGGACAGCGATCTTTTGCGCATCCAGCCCTCGTGCAGATAAGGTCCGAGGCTGTCTACATCGCGGCAAAGGTCGGCACGCAGCGCTCGTGCCTGCTCCACCATCGCTTTCAGATTGGCGACGGCCTGTGGATTGCTGAGCGTCGTCGCGCCTTGCTTCGACAGGAGCTTGCTCGCTGAGCGCGTGCCGCCGAGATAGAACATGACGAGGTTCTGCTCCATCTGGCGGCGCTGCTCGATGGTCAGCGGCACTGTCTCGTAAGTGACGCTGCCGTCCGTATGGAATTCGATCAGATTGATGCCGCCCAGAGCACAGCCATATTGGTCCTGCTTCCCGATCGGCTCGGCAAGCTTGTCGATCTCGATTTCGCAGGCAAGCTCGGCAAGCTTCGACCGCGACACATATTGTCCGCGATAGGCAAAGCACAGATTGAGCAGGCCGACGGTGAATGCACTCGATGAGCCCATGCCGGTTCCGGCGGGGACATCGGCGCTGGAATTGAAGTCGACTCGGTCGATCGAAAAATCCTTGAAAACCTGCTGGATGATTCGGTGCTGGATCTCGTCCGCGGTTCGCGGCTTTTCGATCTCGGAATATTTGAGGATGCAGCCCGCGCGCTCGAAATATTCGTGCATCGACAGATAGACATACTTCTTGACCGACATGCTGAGCACCGCGCCGTTGTGCTGCCGGTAGAAGGCCGGGAGATCGGAGCCGCCTCCGACGAAGCTCACGCGCAACGGCGTCCGCGAAATGATCACACGAGTTCCTTCAGGATAATGTCGGCCGCGCTTGCGAGATCCGCGGCGCGATGGTCCGGATCGACGGTGAAGCGGCTGCGGTCATCGCCTGCGTGACCAGTCGACACGAGCACCGAGCGCGTCCCGGCCGACGAAGCTGCGGCAATGTCACAATATCGATCGCCGACAAGCCAGGACCGGGAAAGGTCGATGTTGTGGAATCGCGCCGCCCGGCGCAACAAGCCGTCAGCTGGTTTTCGGCAATCGCATTCCACCTTCAGCGCGGCTACCTCTCCCGGCCAGCCTTTTTCCGGATGATGCGGGCAGACGAACAAATCGTCCAGATAGGCTCCTGCTTCGGCCGCGAGTTGATGGTCGATTTCTCCCGTAACCGACCGAAGATCATCCCAGTTCATCATCCCCTTAGCGAGATCGGGTTGGTTGGTGACGCAAATGACAGGGATGCCGGCCTGGTTAAAAGAACGAATTGCGGCGGCTGCACCTGGGATTAACGCGACGTCCTCGGGCGCGTGCAAGCCTCCGCGCTCCTCATTGATGACTCCGTCACGATCGAGGAACAGCGCGGGCTTGCTGGTACCGAGCGCAAGCCGTTCCAGCCTGCCCTCGCGAAGTTGCCGCTCTGCCTTTGCAAGCCGTTCGGGAGTGCCGATGTCCTTGGCATATTCGCAGCTCCGATAGGCGAATAGCGGCGCCTCTTTCGCAATCCTCGGGAACACGTCGCGACCCCAATCGGACATTCCGGTCCGAGGGACAAAATCGAGAGCTGATGGCGCCAGCACGTACAATGCGGCGCTGACCAGGTTCGGAAAACGATCGTCGGGAGCATGCGGCTTCGGATGGACCGCGACGATCCGCCCGTTTGAATCGATCTCAAGCAGATCGCTGTCGAACGGGTGATCATTGGGATGGGCAAACAATGTGCCCGCCCCTCCCTTCGCCTTCGCCACCCCGGCAAATGCGTTCAAATCGACATCCATCAGAACGTCGCCGTAGAGAACCAGGAACGGCTCGGTGAGCCGGTCGCGCACCTGATTGAAGCAGCCGGCGGTGCCAAGCGGCTGAGTTTCGCGGACATATTCTATCGACGCGCCAAAACTGCCGCCATCGCCGAAGTGATCCTCGATCACTTCTCCGAGATATCCCGTAAGGATGAGAATATCCCTGAACCCGTCGGCGATTGCGCCGCGAAGCGTTCGCTCGAGCAGCGGCACGCCGCCCATCGGAACCATGACCTTGGGCACGCCTTCGAGGCCCAGGCGGGTGCCTTTGCCACCCGCGAGCACCACGAGCTTCATTCCGTCTCGGCCCAGATCGCTCGTGCAGCAACCCTGATCGCATCATCCGAGGTCATCGACGGCGACCAACCCAGCGCCTCGATCGCCGAAATGTCATAAGCGAACTTCGGCACATCGCCGATCCAGCCCCGATCCCCCCCGGTGTACACGATCTCGGCCGGCCCCGGCCCCTCTTCCACGACGATCCGGGCAATATCGGCGACCTTGGACCGGGTCGTAGCACCGACATTGTAGATATTGATGCGAGCAGTGGTCGATCGCCACACGATAAGCATGGCTTCGACGAGATCCTGCACGTTTAGATATGGTTTTTCTTGCGTGCCGTCCCCGAGCACTTCCAGATGTCCTGGTGTCCGCCGGAGCTTGTGAACGAAGTCATAGACGGCACCGTGCGTGGCCCGCGGGCCGACTACATTGGGGAAGCGGGTTATCCAGCTCTGGATACCGTAATTTTCGCCGTAGGAGCTGATGAATGCCTCGGAGGCGAGCTTTGCGGCGCCATAATGGGAGATCGGCTCCAGCGGGCCGTAATCCTCGCGAACCTGCCCGTCGACCTCGCCGTAGATGGCGGAGGTCGAGGCGAAGACGATCTTCCTGACCCCGGCACGGCGCATCGCCTCAAGCACCCGGAACGTGGTGAGGAACGTATTGTCGAGGTCGACGCAAGGGTCGGCGTGCGAGCGAGCAATGTCCGAGTTGGCGGCCATGTGGAACACGCAATCGAAGCCGCCGGCACCGATCAGCTGATCGAGCCATTCCGCGTCGAGGACGTCGCCGCGTACAAACTCAAATAGGGAATTGCCGCGCAGCGTGGAAAGATTGGCTTCGCGGCCGAGCGAAAGATTGTCCACCGCGACCACTTCATGCTCCAGCGCGACGAGCGCATCGCAGAGATGGCTGCCGATAAAGCCGGCGCCGCCGGTAACGAGGATTTTCACGCCCTAGCGCTCAGTCAGCTCGCGCATTGTCGCG